>JAZRWX010000282.1:0-29945 GCA_045599905.1 Acutalibacteraceae bacterium | reverse complement strand
GAAATAGGGTTGATTATTGACTTCATACGTATCTTCGGTATAAAGCATTAAAAAGTTGTAATCCATTTTTTCCAGCAGGTCGATCATCCGTTTGACAGAGGTCAAATTCATGACTGCGTTTCTGGAACAATCGATCATTATGCCGAAGCGGTCAAAGATGTTATCTTTCATGATATTCTTTCCTTTATAACTATCGTTTACCTCTCGCACAAGTGATACTTCCGCAAAATATTATTTACCGTAAATCACAAATGAAAGCGTTTCAATAAATATTTTAAAATCCAAATGCACTTAAATTATTAAAACTGCGTTTCAGACACTCGAACGGATCTTCACCGTAGCAATCGTCCTGCTCAACCAGCATATATTCCGTTCCGGCACTTTCCGCCTTTTCGAAAACACGATCAAAGTTGATATTTCCTTCACCGATGACCGCCATCTGCCGATCAAACTTGCAGTCCTTTAAGTGGATACACGGCACACGTCCTCCTAATTTTTCAAGCCAGTATGCAGGATCCGCCCCGGCAACCTGCACCCAATAGGTATCCAGCGTAAAGCCCATTTCAGCGGCGGAAAATTCCTTTGCAAGATGCGCAATGATCGGCTGATTATTAATATGTTTGAATTCACCGAAATGATTATGATACATTAAATACTTTCCGTTTTCAGCCAAAATCTTTGCCGGCTGCTTATAATTCCTGATAAATGCTTGAAGATCATCGGCGGGTTCATCACCATATCCATATCCGCCCAAACCAACATACCGACAACCGAACACATCATGCTCGTGTGCCAATGCCAGCGGTTCTCCGGTGATACGATCAGCTGGATTATGTGTAATTACACATTCCAAACCATTTTCACACAACCGTTCATTCAACCATGACGGGTCATATTTGCAGGTGCCGGACACCTGAATGTATTGATAACCGATATCAGCCACTTTTTTCAAAGATTCGGAAAAATCATTCAGATTCTGACAAAATTCCATTACCGTGTAAAGTTGCGCACCAATTTTCATAATATTACCTCATTTTCAGAAAGAAATGTCATTTCAAAGCGAAATCTCGCATTTTCATCATACCACATCGGGAAATTTGTTGCCCAAACGTTATTATACAGATTAAAGAAAACGGCTTCATCATCGGTAGGAAGATCCTGCACAAAATCAAGTAAAGAAGGTTTTCCCGGTGCGACCAATGCCGCATCTCTGCTTTCGATGGTCAGGCGGTCATAAATCACGCCGAAATCCGTGGCATGCAACCGCCGGTTCCCTTTGTTCACAACATGGCAAGGATCAATTGGCACACCAAGTTTGCTGACACGCTTGTGTGCCGCTATTGGATGGAATTTGATCCATAACGCCTCGGTGATCCGATTAGCGGGCTTATCAAACCATGCATAATCAAATTCCAGTTTGCCGTCTGACACCCAAAGCTTCAAATCCATTGTTTTCGGGCAACCGTCACACAAAAACGCTTTTTCGGGGAAAGTATACCGCACAATAATTTCTTTTTCCGTTTTATAGAGTTGAGCTTTCGGATAAAACATTTCATACTCATTTCCGGCGTTTTGCATTCCGATCTTAGTATAGTCCTCCTGTGCCCAAAGAACATCCAAACGATTATACTGTCCATAAAACCGTTTGTATTCCGCATCGGAAAACTGCTCATAAAGCGGACATCCCAAGCGATGTTCACGGTCGGCATACAACTGATTGCCAACCTTCAAATGAATAACCGCCCCGGTTTCATCGAAAGCCAGTTCAACCCCGTCGATATTTACCGTTTCACCGTACAAAAAAGAACTTTCCGGTTCAGCGCAGGCCGGTGCACGATCAGCACCCGAAAGCAATTCCAACGCTTGATGAGACACAGCCCCACGCAATGTTGCAACCGCGTCAGATACATACCGGCGCTGTTCTGCCCATGAGGCTTCCATCCGCTGATAATTCGGCTGACTGCGCGCCTTTTCAAAAGCAGAGCGTGCATAATTTTCATGATCTGCCAAATTGATCTGTCCATTCAATCCCCAGGTATGTTCCGGCACCAACAGCAGACCTCTCAAAAATTGCTGTTTTTCATTTCCCTGTGGCATTGAAGACGCCAGTCGCTCCATTGCCCGAAACTGTGATACTTTTTGGGGATCCGTCCCGACCCCGTGAATCCAACTGTCGGCGATTTCATCTGTAACAACCGGTAAAGTATCTTCAATTTCACGCAGTATGACTGCAATATCGTTCAAATTTGCCGCAATGAGCTGCGCCTGCGGGAATTTTTCATGCAATTCACGATAAAGTTCGACGACCTGTTCGGCAGACTGTCCGCCGAGATTATCCCCGGTGTGTGCAAAATATAATGCCGATCCGGTATCTCCCAGAGGCGCGAAAGTTCCATAATCAGCATTATACATTACGGTGATCTGCTCGCCGGAATCCGCCTGCCATCGAAAAATTTCCGGAACGTCCGGTACAGCAGAGGCCGGATTGACCCCTATATGTAAAAACTCAATTCCGCTATTTTTCAATAGCGGAATTATTGCTTTGGTATGTCCCGGAACATCGGTCATTTTTGCCGCAACGGTATGTTTATTAAATCGGTCATCCAGTGATTGACCAATTGACAGACCGTACTCAAACAATTCTTTGCTCATCAGTTCGGTATGCGTGGTAAAAGGCAGACCGTGCCAGCAAATGTCCCCCGCCCGAATCGCGTCTTCCAAATCCTGTTTTTCTTTTCCCGAATGCGTATTCAAATATTCACTAATCAGCCACGAACCGGTTGTCCAGATAAATCGCGCATCGTCATCTGTTTTTTTCAGTTCCCGCGATACACGGATAGCATTGGGGATATACTCTGTCATATATCGTTTGACAATATTTTCAGAAAAGTCAGTAAATCCAATATCCAAGTGTGTTTTAAACAGCAAATATAACCGTTTGATTTCCATTCTATACTCCAATCAATAACCGGTGGTCACCGAATTTCCCCAATAGGACTGAACCGCTGAAACATCACTTTGTCCATCAAAAGGCAGACGCTCTTCACAAAATTCTTCCAACACTGTCAACTTGCCGTCGCAATAATCTTGCAGGCGCTCCCGAACTGTTTTGGCACGCTGCAAAACACCACCAAGCCGAAGATCCATGACTTCATATCCGATAATCTTGTTTTCAGTAATCCACTGCCGGTAAAATGTATTTCTAAAAGCCGTCAGTTTTTCACATAATTCAGGCAGTATAGTGTCGGCGGTTTTTTTCAAAAACGCCTTGTCCCCTGCATCATAAGCCGCTTTCAACTGTACGCCCAGTTCGCTTTTAACAGCAAGCACATCACACAAAGCGGCAAGATTACTGAAAATGTATTCCGTTTTTTCATTATGCGCGGCGCAAGAACGCAACTCTTCGGCGAGCCCGACATAATACGCGTTGAATCCCGGCTTTACATAATAGTCGAATAACCCCATGGAGATATCCTGATATAAAAGGTATTTCGGCGGATTATCCTCCTTACGGGTAGTAATGCCACACGGATTGTTAATCTTTTCGGCGATAACAAAATCCTCATAAATCATTCCGGTGCAGGTATTAAACCGCTTTGACAATCGTTTGTCATCTACGTGATCATAAAAATTCAATTCAGCATACAACTGTGCGCATGGCCACGAGATAAAAAAGCTGGACTCATTGCCGTCATCTCCCCACATCGTGTCAATGACTTCACGGATGCCTGCTTTTTTACACTCTGCCAACGCCATGGCGGAAACGTCATTACTGTATTTCAATCCGGCAACAAAATTTGACCATCGCCATGCACCGCCGAAAAACATGACATGATTCGAAGATTTTTGATGAATTTTAATGAAATCCCGATACCGTTCGGGGGTATTGGAATAATAATCCCAATAAATATAATCAATTGTTTCGGGGATTTGAAAATGAACCGACAGTTTGGAAAGATCTACATCACAATCGGTATAACCGTAACAACCGACCTGGCGAAGCAACATATCACCCCAAAACATAGGGCGAAAATCATATTGCTCACAAAGTCGACCAACCCGATCCAGATGCCGCAAAAACAGTTCTGTTTTTAAAAAATCACCATGCTTATCATAATACTTTCCGCGCCCCATCATGTGCGCTTCATCCATACCGATATGAATTCTTTTAGAGCGGAATGCCTTTCGACAGGCAGTAAGCATTTCTTCAATAAATTGATAGGTACGGTCCGAGTCGATCAGCAACACATTTCCAACATCTTCAATATCCCCGTATACCCGTGACCATTTCAGAACCTGCCCCATGTGACCGAGCGTTTGGATGCAGGGAATGAGCTCAATACCGAGCATGTCGGCAAAATCATCAATCTCACGAAGTTCCTGTATAGTATACCTACCGCGCATATAGCCAAAATAGGGGTTATTTTCCAATTCGTATGTGTCTTCGGTATACAGCAATATAGTGTTATGTCCCATCAATGCAAGCTGGCATAAGATTTCTTTAATCGTATCTATTCGGGGAACAGCATTCCGCGAGCAATCCAACATAATACCGTTCATGGTAAAACTGGCATTTTCGGAAAGTACAAACTGGTCCTCATTGCAACGTTCCTTCAACAGACCCAATGCCCGAAACAGATACGCTCGCTCGGAAAAACAAATAGATACTTCTTTTTTATCCTTTTGCAGTGTCAATCCATTCTGTTCACGGTTTTCATCGAATCGATAAGCAAAACCGTATGTTTCCAATCCTAAACGTTTGATCATCTGGCTGATAGCCGTTTCTTTATTCCATATTTTCATTTCAATCAACCCTTAAATATTCCAAAGAATTAACAGTTATTTCCCCGGCTGTGTACCTAGTATTGCCATAGTTTATATAGAGTTTTGTTCCGTTTTCATAGGTTACACAAACCACATTATCAGTTAAATAAGAGTGGCTCCTGATGCTGCATGACGAAAGCCCTGACAATGCTTTATTCACTTCGACATAGCACTTTTTCATCAGTTCCTTTTGCACATTGTAATTAGTGTTGTAAAGATATGAAGCGTCTGTTTCGAATAAACCGTCAAATTGATTATTTGTAATACGGTAATGTACACCCGTTCCGGTTTCAATTAACTTCAAAATTGTTTTTTGTAAATCAGAATATCCGTTCAGCGGATCTGATACATAAGAGACCGAACCATGTAACACCATCTGCAAAAACGGAATCTCTCGATCAAACAAACTGTCGTCTGATGCAGTCATTGGAACATTACTGATAAGATCGAGGAACTTAATTGCATACAAGTTGGCCGCTTCGCCCATCAAACGGCGACCGTCTTTCTTTGCTTCGCCAAGTATTTTTTGTACAGTACTTATCGTTTGTTTTCGATAAATTTCCTCACCGTCAGTATAATCACTGGTCAATACAGCAGTTAATTGTGAAACATTCAAATCAAACCCGCAGATTGTTTTGTCTCGGCGATAACCCTGCCAATACTTTTCATACATATCGGGCGAAACAAGATTAAATGCAGTCGGTTGCAATGTATATTTCAGCGCGTCAATTTTTTCTGGTATGACGATGTTGTTATTGATCGTTCGCGCAGCATCATCCGAAGGTGAAAAACCGTCATCTTTAAAGTTTTCGGTCATCACAAAATTAACATCAAGATAACTTTGAACCCCTGCACTGTCTAGATGTTTTTTAAAAGCAACAAAGTCATTTTTCCCGCCTGCTTTTCGACTGACTTGAACTGTGCCGAGTTTTTGTCGGTTGATACCATTCTTATTCCAACCGGTTAACGTGATATTCAGATTACCGGGATCGGTATACTCCGCAATTTCATCCGCAATTTTTTCACATTCACCAAAAGAAGTCAGTGTAAATTCCCGGTTTGTCGGAATACAGCCCAACGCCATATCATCATAATTCAATCCATTTACGATTTCAGCCAAAAATGCCGGCGAATCGGCATGATTTTTTTCGAGAATTTTTTCCGCTGTCAATTTTTCGCGGTAGAGTTTTGCCATTAACGAATAGGCGTTGTCTTCGGTCAGTTTATCCAAGAGTACATACTCTGCCGAAAAGCCGGAATCCGAAACACGATCAGCAAATAATTCGATCGGATTCTGCGCCCCCATTTTATATGTACCGGAATCAATAAGCACAAAATTCGGTGAAATACCCGAACAAACTCCATTTCGATCCAGTTCAATTGAGGATTGCTGGGCACCGGTGCCGACAATACAGAAAAAGCCCTGTTTTTGACGATACTGCCCGAATACCGGAAGCATACACTGTGAATTATAACTTGGAACTGTTTTGCTTAGTGCCGTATTTTCTCCATAGATCGGGAATGAACGTTGAATTTCACGTTCACCGGAAGCGATATTTACAGTTGCCCCACTTCCGGCCGGAATTAGAAAATGGGCTTTTTCCTGTTCTGCGATTCCGTCAAAATATGGCAAAAAACAAATACTTTTCAGCGGATATTCACCATAAAACCGACAGTTTTCGGAATCCAGCGTGATCAGAAAACCGCTTTCCGTCAGTAAATAGTTTACAGCAATCACAAATGATTGCGGCTTTTCCGATTCCATCAGCCCGCTGTCTTTCTGTTTGTCTTCAAGCGTATATCCGACTCCAGAAAAAATTTCACTGGTCCTTTTTTTGATCAGTTTTGTCGAAATATCCTGCACAATATACAGCGGTTCTTCTTTTAAACGCGGGAATTCTTTTATAATATAATTTTTGCCTTCGCCGTCTTCCATTTCATTCAAATCATAAAATGCATAGCGCCGCAAAATATACTCCGCATCTTCATCGGACATTTTTTTCAAAAAGAGTTCCATTCGCTTTTTGCTGATAATTTCGGGATATAAGGTACTTTCTTCCAACTCACCGAATCCGTATTCGACCTGATACCCGTTCTCAACCGTATGAACCCGTATTTGTTTCTTGTCCACACAACTTTCTGCGCTATACAAAGTGACTTCGGTCGAATCATTGCTGTAATATTTAATTGACAAAGCGGAATTGTACTTGGTGTTTCCGAACGGCGTCTGCGGAACAGCACGCCATTCCATACCTGTTTGTTTACTGCGAAGCACTGGACTTGCCGTTTGATCCGCCATCATTATGAATTGATCATTTTCAGCAATCACATATTCCTCGAACGCATTCAGCACATCATCAGTAATATCGGATTCCAACTCCGAAAAAGAAACAATTCCGCTTTTTACGCCAAATGTCGTCGCTGTTGTGGACGAAAGAAGTCTAGTCAAACCGAAAAAACTCAATACAAGCGCCGCAACAACGCATAAAGAAATGATTTTTTTCTTCATTCAATAAACTTCCTTTCTATATCCTTAAATTGATTTCTTCGATCAACAGACCTATAAAATCAGTCATCTGTTGCACAACAGCAGTACATAAAAGTGCCAGGAACAAGATAATTCCAATTGCGACAATGATAATCAGAATCGTTGCAACTGTCATAACACCATTATACTGATGCACGACAAGCGTTCCGACAAAAAGAAGAAAACCAAGCCAAATGAAAAACAGTGTTTGAATAATCGTATACAGCGCAATTTCATCCTGCGTGATAATATTACTTAATACTACTAATAACGGCATACTGATCAACAACGGTGTCAACGAATAACAGGAATACATATAAATGTATTTGAAATTACCAGATCCGTTCATCAACGAGGTAACCGACCAATTCGCAACACACCAAAGTCCGAATGGAGCCACAACACTCAATACGCCCTGCAACAACACGTTAAAATCGGCACCGTGGGTTCCTGAAACCAGATATCCGTTAAAAAAGGTAGCGATCAGATTGAACAATACGGTAAGTCCCAAAATCAACGTCGCTGAGGACAATCGCCCACGCTGTTCAAACTGCATATCCCAAAAGCCGTCAAAAGGATGCCGCATAATATAAAATCCATATTTGAAGCCTTCCCACAAAGGATGCTCTGCTTTATCACCGGGATGTGTTTTACGATATTTATGGTATTGTCGCTTGCCGATCCAAATAAGAATTGCCGCAGCAATGATTACCGCCACAATAATTACCAACAACTTTTTCCCCAACGCATTACGATACAGTTTCATTGCCTTTGAGTATTCATTCGTCCGATTGGCACGTTTAAACCACGACATGGCCGCTTTGTAATTGCCGTTGCGCAATTCCTTTTTACCAAGTCCTACATAGGCAAGATCGTTTCCGGGATGCTTTTCAAGAATTTTGTTCCAATATTTTGAAGATTCTTCATAATTACCGACTCGTTCCGCATCGACCGCCTGATATATCAGTTTTGCAAAATCAGTCGGCGCATATACCTTAATACAACTGTTTTCCGAATCAGCAACTGCAATTCTATCGTTCCACCAGGCAACCGAAATCGGTTTCTTCAAACCGCCATTCTTTTCGTTATTATTTCCAAATACACAGAGCAGGTTGCCTGCCTCGTCATAAATAAAAATACGATTCTTTGTGCTGTCCAAAGCACAGTAAATACCCGTGTCCTGCACCGAAATGTCCACAAATCTTGAAGCATTTCCAGAATCAATTTTATCTGTACTTTCAATCAGATCTCCTGCCGGCGGCATACTCCCGTTCCGAATGAGAACATCAATATTTTTTGGATTTAATTTGCGAATTGGCGCAAGATTGCTGTTCGATCCTTTGCTTTTAATATATTCCTGCATTTCAGAATCGGTGTTGGTGGCAACCGTGGTATAGATAAATCCGTTCCCGTCAATATCCATACTGCTATATTCTGTCGGCACAAAAAGCAGCATTCGTGATAACTGTTCTTTCGTAGAAAGAGAACGCCAAAACAGTTCTTTCAGACTTGGGATGACCGGAACAGAACCGAAAAATCCCAAAAAGTTTCCATTCATATCCAACTGATAGATACCGTTTGTTTCATTGTTGACAATAACATAACAACGTTCACCGCGGTCAACAACGATTTTGCTGGGAAAAAACTCAACTTGGGATAAAGTTTTCTTTTGATCCGGTTCGCCGACTGTTGCAAGCAGTTTGCCTTTTGTATCAGATTTCACGATTCGCTTATTTGCAGTATCAGCAATATAAATATATCCGCTTTGACTGATAAAAAAGCCCTCTGGTGCATTTAGTTCTAAATTATTGCCGATCACGTTTTGAACCGTTCCGTCAGAATTTACCACATAAATTCTTCCCTGACTTTTTTCCAATATAAACAATTGATCCTTGTAAACCTGAATATCTGCAATTTCTGCATTTTTAGGCAATCCGCCCATTCCGAAATTCAAGGTCAACACATGGGAATAGGTTTCGGGTGAAACAATTATTTTTTGTTCGTTGGAATATGTATACGCTTCATATTCGTCGATCGTCAATGCCGAAACTGGCAACGCAAAGCACGCCAAAATAATACAAAGGATAACAGACAGTACCAATATTCTTTTCATGATCTTCTACCTCTTAATCCTTAATACCAGAATTCGACATGGTTTGCATAACGTTGGACTGCGAAAACAAAAATACCACAATCGGCGGAAGAACCATAATAAAGGAAATTGCCGCCGACACACCGGTTCGGGCAATACCGCCCGAAACAATATTGGACAACGCTGTGGGAAGTGTTTTTAAATCCTCGTCAAAAATCAAATCGCCGCCTGTGGTTGACCAGATTCCCTGGAATGAAAAAATCAATTGTGTCATCCATGCAGGTTTTACCATTGGCATAACAATTTCAATAAAAATACGGTTCGTTCCCGCTCCATCTAATGCGGCCGCTTCCAACAGTGTGTCCGGAATCATTTGATCCATAAACTGTTTCATCAAAAACAAACCCAAGGATGAAGGTAAAATCGGTAATATAATTGCCCATATCGTATTCACGAGATGCAATTTAGTCATAATGATATAATTTGGAACACCGGTGACGGTGCCCGAAAACAGCAATGATAAGACAACGATCTGGAACAGAAATTCTCTGCCGGGGAATTTGTACTTCGAAAGCATAAACGCAGCAAGAGAGGAAATAACGATGTTTCCAACCGTTCCAATAATAGTTATGATCAGAGAATTTGTAACGTATCTTCCAAACGGTAACCACGAATCCCCCAACAGCGCCGACAAATTCGAAAAATTGGAAAATGTCGGATTCTGCGGAAAGAGTTTTGGCGGAAAAATAAACAACTCACTGATGGGTTTGAACGCATTGGAGATCATAAAGATCATGGGCAATACCATAAATGCCGCAACTAAAAGAAGGAACACAAATACACCCATGTTACCGACGCTGCTTCGATATGAATTAGAGCCAATATTCTTTTTCATAGCTATTTCATCCTTTCAAGCGCCGACATTTTTAAGTAACTTTTTAATCAGATTGTTGCAAAGGACCATGGCAATAAACAGAATTGTGGCAATCGCGCAAGCATCACCAAACTCGTAACGCGTTCCGGAATAGTCCGTCATGTGATTCACAAGTGTATGTACTGCATAATCAGTACTCGGATTTCCGCAAAGTGAAGCACCGACACCTCCCGTAGTAAACGCCGCAGAAATCGACATGACCGCACCGAACAGTAATTGTGGCTTCATTTGCGGAATGGTAATATACCAAAGCTCCTGCCAACGATTTTTGATTCCGTCAATTGCGCCAGCTTCATACAGAGAACGATCCACCCCTTGCAGACCGGCAACAAAAGAAAGAAACTGCGTACCCATACTCATCCACATGGAAACAACAATCACGACGGTCATCATATACTTTGTATCGCTTAAAAACTGAATCGGGGCATCTATCATTCCGGTTCGTATCAAAATGGAATTGATATATCCGAGCTGATCTCCACTGAACAATAATTGCCAAATCAAAAAAGCATTTCCCGATATAGACGGAGCATAGATCAAAAATACCAACGCCGTACGAAGACCCCTGTTCAGTTCACAAAGAACCCACGCAAGCAAAAGCGCGCCGATATAGCTGAACGGTCCAATCACCAACGCCAGCGTCAACGTATTTACAACCGCTTTCATAAAAATGTCATCGTTAAAAAAGAACGTTGCATAATTTTCAAGGCCGACAAATTTTGGTGGCTGTAACAGGTTGTAATCGGTAAAGCTCAAAAAAATCGCAATCAAAACAGGTAACACCACAAATAATGTGAAGAGCGAAAAAAACGGAAAGAGGTAGAGATAGCAAATTTTGTTTTTTCTGATGTTTTTGAGAATTTCGCTCACGACGCATCTACCTCCAATCCGAATTCTTTACGTTTCTTTGTGATTTCCTCATTTATTGTATTAACATATTCCAAAACAGTTTCCCGAACATTGGCATCCTGGTTGATGACCTTACGGAAAATATTATTGATATGACGTGAAAGGAAGTAACCTCCCGGAACCTGTTCAATGGCATATGCGGTTTCACGTTGGAAATTCAATGTTTTAAGCGTATCTGCCGTCCATCCGAGACGATTGAACGCATCCAAATTTGCCGTAGCAACCCTACCGGAAATTCCCTGTCGATTTTCAATGGCAGTTGCATAACGATACTGTTCCTCCGCACTGGTAAACCACTTAATATATTCCCACGCTTCCTGTGCATGCTTGGTCGATTTCAAAATAATTGCCGAGGAAGCATGACTGACCGTAATATTTTTCAGACTTCCGTCCTCCTGAACCGTTCCGGGAACTGGATGCATACTCCACAATCCGCTGATTTCCGGTGCAGAAACTTCCAATGTATTAAAAGTACTGAAATCGGCGATACCAATCGGCATATCACCGGTTCGGAAACGATTGACAAAACTATAAGATTGCAACAGCGAATACTGTGAATACAATTTCGTCCATTCTTCAAAAGTGCTAATTGCGTTTTCTGTATCAAACGCGACCGACTTACCGTTGTTTTTATAAAGCGAAGTTTGCTTTCGAAACAAAAGTAGCGCCAGTCCCTCGGTCCCGCCGGCACCGGGAAAAGCAAATTCCATATTATTTTGCTGCAAAATCGTCAGGCAGTTATAAACATCCTCCCACGTACGGGGAACAGACAACCCGATTTCTTCCAGAATATCGTCGCGGGCAAACATTACCTCAAAACTCTGTGAAATCGGCAAGGCATATACACCGCCGTCATAACTGAACGGTACAAACGCCTGCGATGCAAACCGCTTTTTCACCTCTTCAAAATCCGAAAAAACCGTTAGATCAGTCAACGCACCACGCGACGCAAAATTGACCGGTGTTCCCTCATCGGAAAACAAATAAACATCCGGAGCTATTCCGGCAATAGTCGCATTCAACAAACCGCCAGAAACAAGTTTCAGATTTACACCAATATTTTTTTCGGCTGTAAAATAGTTATCGGTCTGTTCTTTCAGGATCTGATACTGATCCCGTCCCAAAGTAAGCCAGACATCTATTGCAGAATCTTTGTCGTAAATATTTCCAATTACACCGTAATCATCGGCAAAGGATTTGAAATACAGCAAAGTATTGAACGACAGTTTCTTAAAGAAAGACGCTTCCGCCCGTCCGACCTTTGCCTGCAGCGGAATCAGCTGGAATTTATCAATAGTAAGCGGTTGAGCCGTACTGCTTTGAATCCAGTCACTCAAACCGGTTAAATCTCCCGAAAAAGTGGAAAGGGACTGCGGAATGGATTCCGGATACCGGATAAAATCACTGATCTGACGAACAATTTCATCAACTTTTGCAGTACCTTCGCCCTTGCCGCCGTTTTCGATATTCAGCCAATCCGAAAGTTGTTGCAGAGCAGCTTTCTGCTCCTTTAATATTTCCAAAACATCCGGCAATTTCTTTTCGATCTGATAGTCACGGTAGGTGTCCGGTGTAGCACCGGTCACCATTACGATTTTGCGATATGCTTCATTCAAGCGATTAAGAGATTTTCGCGCCAGATTCAGTGCAAGCGCCTGCTGTCCCAGCGTAACTTCAAGCGTTAATGTATGATCACCCTCTTTTAAATAATATAAATACGGGTGATTATCATCGTCAGCAAGCCGCATTTGCTGCCATCCGACATCATAAGGGAATTTTACCGATTCCATTTCGGCAAATGGAATCTTACCGTCCAAATACAATCTTCTATATGTTGAAAAACCGCTGGTAAAATTATTCTTATACCGAAATGAAAGAGTATAGCAACCAGTCTGTTCAACATGGAATTTCCATGTGACGGTCTGTCCGACTGTTCCCCAACCAGTACCGCCGATCGTATTCCAGACCTGCAAACCGGAAAAGACCGGAGTACTTAACGGTGAAGTACGATCGCACTGTTCGGCAATTGACGCACTTGACCGGATATAAGGACTCTCCCCTTCCACCGTAATCGTATTCTGGACAGCACCTTCCGGATAGGTAGTGCACACCTCACTGTACGGTTTGGCTTCTTCATAAGCAAATAAAGAAAGTTCTTTGATTACAATATTACCGCGATTTGCCGACACCGTAATTTTATTTGAACCGTTTTTGAAAGCAAATGCAAAAGGTTCCGTATGAAAACCACTTGTATCCGATAACATAGCAGACTTATCCGCTTTACCTTCATCCAACGGAACAGTGTATTGATTACCGCGATCGTCTGAATCCGATTCACCCGACATCCAATCCCGGTTCAAGGTCATTTCGGCAGCCTCTTTAAACGGTAGCTTGCCATTGATTTTTACGCTACAGGAAGCACTGCTGTCATTGACGGCAGTAATCGTATATTTAATACGAATACTTGCCATACAGGAAGAAGTATTCACACTGAAAGTATGGCTTTCTCCCTCTTTGATCGTTACATGGTCCTTACACTGAACCGATGAAGCGATCAAAGGCATACCCTCATGCGAAGCGATATAAGTATCGTAATCCTGCTGACCTACCGAAACCGCAATGTTATCAATGGCTGTCTGTAAGTTCGGCAATGACGATAAAACATTCTTTTCTTTTGACGGAAAAAAAATCAACGTCAGAACGATGCACACCAACAACAGCCCCGCAATCATACTGATTCCAAGCTTTTTATTTGTTTTCAAAACATCGCCCCCTTTATCCTACAAGACCGGTTGTTTCAATACTTTCCACTAAAAATCGCTTGCAAATAATAAACAGAATAACCAACGGAATTGCATATAGTATTACACCGGCGTTCTTCAAAATCGCACGATAAAAATAATCATCCCGATAGCCGGAAACCTCAAATCGACTATTAATGGTCGCAAGCTTTGTCCACAGAAATTCCGTGTCCGGAATGAAAATTTCCGGGAAGGTCGGATCAGTCCATTTCCAAACAAAAATAAACATAAAGCAAGTGAAAGAAACCGAAACAGCACCCGGCAGCATGATGTTTGTGAACACACGAAACGGTCCGGCACCGTCTACGGCAGCCGCCTCCTCCAACTCACGAGGATAGCCCTTGAACGATTGCGTCATGATATAGATAATCAATCCGTCTTTCAACCCGACACCGGTCAGGGAAAGTAGAATCAGCGGAATGGGCGTGGAAATCAGATTCCAATGAAACGGACCGTAATTCTGAAATTGGAAATACAATGGTGCAAAATAGGTGCTGTACGGAATCAGCAAAGTCAAGAGTACACAGCCAAAAAGCAATTTGCTGAACGGAAAGCGAAACCGTGCAAAACCATATGCAGCAAAAAGACACGAAAATATTTCGATCACACAAAGTCCGACATTCAACGCGACTGACTGGCCCAATGATTTCCAATAATCCAAAAAAATCGATACGACTTCAAAGTTTTCAAAAGTAGGACTTTTCGGAATAAACCGAACAGTCAGATCATAAACATCGGCGCTTTTCATAAACGACGCGACAAATGTTGTAAACAACGGATAAAGGATGAGAAAACTCAAACCGATAAGGATCAAATAGCGAAAAAAACCGACCACGCCTCGAAGTAGCATGTTTTTCAGTTTGTACGAACTCATTTTCAATGTCCTCACCTCTTTATTCGTATTGCTTGATCAGCAGTTTCAAAGCGCCGACAAAAACGCCTAATATGACAATAACGATTAAGAAATATACCCACGCGAGAGCCGCGGCATAACCAAATTGAAAGGTCTGAAAATTGTACCTTGTAATAGCTGTCATGATCGGTGTAGTATTGTTCGAAAATGCGTCAATAATGGTATACACCACATTCACCAGCATTTGTGGAAGAACCATAGGGAAAGTGATTTTCCAAAAAGTTTCCCACCCGGTAGCACCCTCTATTTCAGATGCCTCATACAAAGATTTCGGAATTGCTTTCAGGGCAATTAAAAATACTAAAATCTGTATGCCGGAAGAATTCATTACATTCAGAATATTCGTAACTGCATACTGTATGTACTCAACAAATTTCGCATTGAGATTCATTTTAAGTAATAAATTACCAAAAGAAGTGGCGTCAAACGTCACAGCGGCATCACCGGTCATTGAACTTGCGCCGATGATTTGATTTTTAAGGATATCTCCGCCAAGTAATGACGGCATAATACCCGCAGAAACGATTACGGGAATAAAAAATATGATTTGAAAGGTTGCTTGACCCGGGAATTCGCCGTTCAGAAAAACCGCGATCAGCATACTAAAAATTATAATGATTGGTACATTGGTCGCCATGGTCGAAAGAGACGACAGCAACAATTCACGAAAATCCGTATCAACAAAAAAAGCACGTTTATAATTGGCAAGTCCCGAAAATGTCAGCGAAACGCTTCCATCAAACTTCAAATTGTTAAAGCTATAATAAAGCGATTGAATCATCGGATAAAAAATCAAGGCAAAAAAACCGATTGCAAAGGGTAAAACAAACCATATCCCCTGCAATTCACGTTTTTTCACCAGTTTGCTTTGCTTCATAAAAGTAAAGATGTTCATTCGCAATCATTCTCCCTTTGTTTTCCCGGCGAGTAAAATACCTTTTACCCGCCGGGAAATAATTACTCATTCAGAGCGTGAACTCTGACCCAATCGAAACGCAATTCATACGGCAGATCCCGCGGATCGCTCATGCCGGTCCATGTACCCGGAAAATTCTGACCCGGGTAAGAATAACCAAGTTCCAGCAGGATAACCATTTCCGCACCTGGTTCACAACCGACCCCTTGCATACCTTCGGAATCGTATACACGGATCAATTTCTCGTCATAATACCAATAAAGCGCTTCTTTTTCCCAGACAAGAGAGAAAACGTGATATCCATCGCGAACGCCGGGAGTCGGCGCACATAATCCGGAATGAACACTGTACTGTCCCCACCCGAAATGGTGATAACTGCACGCCGCAAAATCACCAAATGACCCAGAATACTCCGTAATGTCGATTTCTCCCGCGTGTGCTCTTCCAAAGGGCTCGGAAACATGCGGATTGCGTTTGAACATGATCTTTTCCGGCGTTTTTACATTGGAACACAGCCAAAACGCGCAGTTACAATTACAATTGGTACTCTTTCGTTCCGGCATCTTCATCCGGGCGGAAAAGCAGCCGCGCGCTTGACTGAAAGAATGTGCCGTGGTAACCATCAATGTGCGTGCCTGCTCTGTGGCGCGGAAAACAAGATCGCTGTTTTCGACAACGCCGCCCGGCAAATCACCATATTCCCAACCGTATTCCCCGCTGGACCATACCGTTTCATCCAATGTGTCAAAATCATCAAAAAAAGTTCTTTCTTCTGAAAACGTGGTTGAAAAAGACAATTGATATTCGTCGGTCCCGGTAATTTTGTGAACATAGTCATTCAGTGTCGCCGTGATCTTGACTGTTTGCTTTGCCTGACGGATGTGATACGGTACAAAGACATCCAACCCATTCACAGTCACTTCATCATTATCGGTTGCCAGCATGAACATGGTATCGTCTGCGTTGTTATCGTAACGTTTCCCGTTATATTCACAGTAGAAATGATAGATCGCCGTCATTTCCGCCACACCAGGATGCATTTGAGCCAGCGAAAGAGTAAATTGTTTTTCCATGGTAATTACTCCTTTTACTTTTTAAGGTCATCCAATGTCCAGACACGTACCCAGTCAAATTCTGCACTAAACGGAAACTCCTGTTCATTCTGATCGGGATATCCAAGGAAATCGCTGCCGTCCGGATGGTTACCGCATTGAACCAACATGACCAGCGGACCGCTGTCCGGTCCGACGCCGTCACCGGTGTAATAGTTGGTCAAATTTTCATCACAGTAGAAATAGAATGCCTCATCGGTCCATACAACCGAATAGATATGGAACTTGCCGGACGGATTATCGACCGGCACCTTGTTGCCCAACGCCGACTGATGATAACTACTCCAACCATTCCAATGCACAGTCGAGGCATAAAAATCGCCCCACTTAGCAGACTGTTCAATAACGTCAACTTCTCCGCTGCTTTGAGACGGACGCTGAATATTCTTGATATAGCGCTCGTGACCGCCATCGTGATTATTCACATCATTATAATCCGAAGCCATCCAGAACGCGACGTTATTGACTCCGCGCTCTGCCGTTTTCAAACGACAGGAGAAACAGCCGTACGCCTGTTTAAAAAGTCCGGATGTGGACATTTCCATCATCGGCGTCTCCCTGTCGGTTACACGATATACCAGTTTTCCGTCTTCAATATTACCGTAAGGCAGATCGCCGTACCAGTTATTGACCCATTTGGTTTTATCAAGGAAGTCAAATTCATCATCAAACGACATATCACTGCTGAATTTGCGGAAATTGAAGACATAACTTCCGGTGCGGTTAGGATAACGTTTATCGTACATGGTAACGGTCAGCGGATGGTCCGCGTCGCGCAGAGCATACGGTATTGTAAGAATATTACCAGAAATTTTGACACCTTTTTTATCACACTTCATGACAATGTTTTTGTCTTCCAGACGAGCGCCGGTTTTATTGCGCGCAATCATGGTATAGTGCGCATCCAGACCAACAACACCCGGATGCATCTGTTCGGGCGCAAAACGGTAATAATCTTTTCCGATATCTGGGGCAGTGACCTTTTCCAGATAAGTTGATTCACGAACGTAATGTTCGATGACCTCTTCATGCTGATCTTCCACATTGATTGTGTTATCGGCAAAACCATTATCTTCGTCTGTAGAGGTATCAACGTAAACCTCTTCATCGGTTTCTTCTGAATCAAAATCTTCGGAATCATCTTCAACATCTTCGTCCTCATCCGAACCGGTGGTATCGGATGAGGAAACAGGATCATCAATTATTATAACTTTTTTGATTTTCTTTTTCTTTGCCTGTTCGCCGCAGCTGCAAACCGCCAACAGTAATACCAGACTGAGAAAAAGTGCAATCCATCTTTTCATGGCTTTTCTCCCATTTTATTTCCAGTAATCCGCCAAAGCCGCATCAATCGTCTGCTTGACCGACTGAATTGCCGCAGAGGCAGTGGCTTCGCCGTATGCAACCTTTTTGACATAGTCACCGGCACCGATTAGAAGATCATAAACCGCCTGACGTTTCTGTACAGTTGCAAGATAGCGGTCAGCTGTTGCCTGAACACTCTTGTCGGGCAGACTGTCGCCACCGGACCAGTTTGCCGCGCTTTCATTCATGCTGTTGCGGAGAATATCCCAATAAAGCGCAACGTCATCCGGATTCTTCACACCGGCAGGCATACAGGTATAGGTGGTAAAGTGATAGACAAGATCTTTTGTGGTGTTCGGACCGTGCGGGAATAGCACCATACCGATTTCAAAGTCGGCATTTGAAGTAATAGTGGGGAACATATTGTAGTCCACCAGCGCCATTGCCGCCTTGCCACTGTAAAAGATCTGTCTGCCGGAATCCCAACCGCCAATCTGGTTGTCATAAAGAGCACCTTTTTCGCTGACCCACTTGTTCAGTGCATTCAGCGCATTGATTGCCGCACTGCCGCTGAAACCGTTGGTTAGTTTGGTGGTATCACCCTGACGTTTTGTAATGGTAACGCCGTTGGCGTGAAGCATGGTGTTGCCGAATTCCGAAATAGAATAGGTCGGGACCAGACCGTAACGCGAAACCTGACCGCCGCTTACAACAACGGCTTTTTTCATAATGCCAAACAGGGTATCCCAATCCAATTTACCTTTTTTCTGCAAGTCATAAAGATCGGGCCAATTATTCTTTTTGAACATATCCTTGTTATACATCAAAACTTCACGGATCTGCGCATTACGAGAAATGCCGTAAACATGGCCCTTTAAGGTAGCTTCCATCAACGCTTGCTGGTCCCAGCAGGGTTCAGACAGATCAAAACTTTTCAACGTGTCTAACGGGGTCAGCAAATTTTTGTTTGCCATCTGCAATACCTGCTGATCTCTCGGACAGAACAGATCACACAGTGGCTGACCTGCCAGAATGGAGGTATACAGCGCTTTATAGTCGGACATCTTCTTTTCGGTAAATCTGCAATTCAGTTTCTGTTCCACTTCAATGAAAAACTTACCGGCAGCAGAACCGCGATCGGTCGGTTCCCATGTTTGAACAAAGACGATTTCACGGCCTTTCAGGTCTCTGATACGATCATTATCCAACGAAGCGTCAATGTCTACGACCGTCGGTCTTGAGGTATTATCATCCATAACAATCGTCTTTCCGCCGGTGTTTTTAGAACCGCCTTTTCCGGTTGAAGTGCCAGCGTTTTTTCCATTGGAAGTTGTGGAAGTACCCTTGCCGGTCGAAGCACTGTTACTTCCGTCTTTTTTGGTCGAAGCACTGTTGCTTCCGTCTTTTTTGCTGGAATCCTTTTCACCATCCGCGGCAGTTTGGTCACCACTTGCATGACGGTATTCATAAACAATGCTGTACTGCGAATCGTCATCCGGTGCTTTTTTACATCCTACAAAACCAACAGCCATGGCAAAACACAGCATCAAAGAGCAAGAACTTAACAATAATTTACGCATCATATTCCCTCCGAATATATAAGATTTTTTTAGTGGAATAAGCAATGGAAAGCTCACACATAGCAATCAATACAAGCAACATTGATTTAATTGGCACGGTATCGTTTCCAGTTTCGGTATGAACACCAAGATCGCCGGTATTCGGACTATCCTGCGAAATTGGCATCTGTCCGTTTCCAATATCGTCGGAATAAATCGGTATCACTTCGGTTTTATCGCTGTGAGTCGTTTCATCTTCTCTTGTTACGTTCGTCCGGCGAAGCACCGTTCCCGTAATCGGTATTTGAATATCAAAACGATCCAGATAATATCCACGGCGGTAGATGATCATTTTCATAGATTCGTCAATCGTTTTTTCAGTATCATCCACCACTTCTTTATCAAAGAAAGTAATGGTGCTTTCCTCAGTGTCCAATACAATTGCCGAGAGCAGTTCCCATATTTTTGTATTCTTCGGCACATAAACGATCTTTTTCTTTTTATCCAACCGCGCATTCAGAACAGAACTGTCCAGTTCAATAGGCAGATCACGTTCCGGTTCGGGCTCAGGTTCCACAATCGGCTCTGGTTCGGGTACATCCGCATACCGCGAATAGAACCGGAATGATGAAATTGCCACCACATCTGAAAGAACCATCTTTCCTTTCACGCTGACAAAATCAATCTGAGTCATATCCAATCCCATATCGTACAGATATCGGAGCGGAACGCGGACACACATCCAACCGTCCGGACGCGCCTTTGCTTTCTGATAGCGGATATAAACCGGCACATAGACACGTCCGGCTGAATTTTTTCCGTTTACCGCAATCGGGAAAACAATGCCGTCGGTCTCACTTTTACAGAAAAATTCCATGTAACCCGTATCCACATATTCGGGCGCTTCCGGTGCCGGACTGTCGCCGCCGACGTAGAACGTGATATTATATTCATTTCCGAAGTTATCCGGTTGCGGATTCAGTGCCCACGCCGACATATTCTGGAACTGGTAATACCACGCGCGGTCCCAGGAAATTGGTTCCGGAATCGTATTGCGCAACTCATTCCACGGATCAATATCCGCTTCGGTATCACCGATCACGCCGATCAAAGTATTTGAATCGTATTTCTGATAATCGCTCATATCCAGAACACTTTCAAACCCTTTTTCGGAGCTGGGGACTTCGCGGTTCCAGATGCAGACCTCCGCCAGAGAAAGCGTATCACCAACAGACAAACACGACAGATCAAATGTCAAAAAGTCGATGGATTTGTTTCCGGTCACATCGCGCAGCGGAACCGAAATATCAGTCCAATCGGAACCGACTTCAATCTCATAGGTAATCGGCTCGTTTTTGTTAGAGGCAAGCCGAATCATATGATTCCCGTCTTCGGAGGTCAGTTTTGCACGCATTGTCAGCATTGCCGTCTCATAATACCGTTCCAGTTTGAATGTGCGGTTTTCTTTACCGTAAAGCGTCATGGTTCCCATATTGTTGGTAATGTTGAACTCCCACGCGGTACGGTCACCACCATCCACTAAAGAATAGGCATACGGCCGCTGAGCGACGCCTGTGAAATACGGTGCCCACTGCTGAGTCGGCGGATCACAGTACCACAGCAGGATATAATTCGGATCCGCCATGCGCGTTGTTTTGATTTCCAGCGCAACATCTTCGTCCGGCATTTCAAAAGAATACCGAACATTCTTGGCACCGGTATTCACTGGGACGGCGTTACCACCTTTGCCGACAGCGGTAACCGATTCAATCGAAAAACGGTCTTCTGTTTCGGTGTAAACCGTAACGATATCCCCATCTTTTGCCTTTTTACGGCTGAACTTATAATCCGCACCGTCAGTACAGGTCGCGGAAATCGAATGCAGAGTGGCATCCGTTCCGCCGCCATACGCCGATTTTTCATCGTAAGCGGTCATCAATGCGAAATAATCCTTATTGCCCTTGCTGTCCTGTTTCATGGTCACGCCGGCGGAAAAATTATCAATGTTGGCAAATGACGCTTTGGTCAGCGCGGAATTGAAAGCCAGTCGATCGTCTTCTTTGACAGACAAACGGATGTTTTTTAAACCAATTTTCTGACCGCCAGTCAAACCGCCGGATTCACTGCTTAAATAAACATTGATATAACCCTTTTCCCAAAACATCGTAAAAGCACTGCCGACCGGCATTGTAACAGTAGTCCATTCAGCCGCGTCTGCCGCCTGAACCGATGCAAGACTGCACACGTTAGCATTTCCGGTCGCCGCGGCGGTCAAGATCAGTTTTGCATCAGACGGAATCGTTTGTTCTGAACTGACACGGTAATCAAAAGAAATTACTAAGTTGGATATTTTTTTAATAAACGTATTATTTGCCATCCATCCGAAACCGGCTTCAGATGCTGTTATGCCGGTCATAAAAATGGCGTTCTGCGTTATTCCGCCTTTCCCTTCGGCGGAAAAATCGGCTGTATAATACCGTTCGGTTTCATCCTTTCCCTTGTGCATAACAAAAGCACTTGTCACACCTAAGTCACCAGGAGTCAGCCCATTTTCCGCGTCTTCTAACACCAGATCGGTGTTAGCATCCCAAACTACATATTCCGGGATGGTGTCAGCAGACACCTGCGAAACGATCGGAACTACAGTAAAACACAATGCGACAGCCGATATCAGACACAATACTGACTGTAAAAAATGTTTCATAAGCTATTTCCCTTATTGATTTTTTCATGGTTGTTGCGCCGCAACAACATTTCCCCATATTAATCTGCCAATGCGTAAACCTCTACCCAGTCAATATACATATAGCCCGGGAACTTGCTGGGGTTATAAATACCGCCCCATTCATCATTCGCAGTTTTGCCAATATTGCCGATGACGATATCCATCGGTTGACTTTCATCGGTCAATGCGGCACCGTCATAGACACGGCAAAGTACACCGTCCAGATAGGAGTAAATGGCATCCGGTGTCCAAACCGCAGAATAAACATGATAGGTGCCGGGCAGTGAACTGCCGGGCAGATTGTCATCACCCGATTGACGGTGCAGCGCATTCCAACCGTTGAAGTGAACCGTTGAAGACCAACGATCACCCCAAGTGGCATAATATTCCACAATATCAATTTCGCCGCCCTGCTGTGCCGGGTTCATTTCATCGGGAACGTAGGCACCGTAACCGGCGGAACTGTTGGAGCGCAGCCAGAATGCAGCATTGGAAAGGACGCCCGATGCCGGCATTTTGATTCGTGCCGAGAAACTGCCATATGCTTGATAGAATTTGCCGGCTGATTCAACCTGACCAGAATTTCCATTGGCATCACAACTCAGTTTTAGGTTACCGTTTTCAATACCGACATAATCCGAAAGTTGTCCGTTCCAGTTATTGGTATTAAAGGTATTGAAATCATCGCGGAAAGTCGCGGTACTGCTGAATTTCTGGAAATTGAAGGTATAGCGTCCGGATTTTTGGCCGTAGGTGACGGTGGCAGTCACTTCATTACCGGAAGTACGTACCGCCGACGGGATTGTAAGATTCAGACCGCTTACAGACACCGCGCTGTTATTGACAGAAACGTTACAACCGGAATTGATTGCCTCTCCGGTAGACGCATCTGTAACTTTGAGCTGATACGCCGCATCATAACCCACAACGCCCGGATGGTCGTTCACCAGTTCAACCTTTAACGCATCGTTATAAACTTTCTTGGATTTTAACAGAATATCCAACTTCATCTGTGCTAAATCAGCGGCATTGACCGCGTGGGATTTATCATAATCCGCACGCAGTGCAATGAATTCGGGCAGCGCATAGTCACCTGCAACATATTTTTTCGCACGAACCAGATCAATGACATCAACAACACTGTCATCATTCATATCCCATTTGACCGACGGAAGTGCCGATTTCAGATAGTTATAAACGTCGATATACCATGTTGTGCTGCCCTGCTCATGATAATAATCATATGTATGATCAGCGAAGCAGTTGGCAATGCTGTTACCAAACAGCGATTTGAGGAAATTATGATTGATTGCCGTAACATCAGTATGTTTGATCAACAGACGGACATTACGCAAATCCACTGAAACGGTCATTCCGTTTTCAAAGCCCGTGGTATTGTATAATGTTACATCGAGATTACCCGTATTCCACGCGCCGCCAAAATCAGCGGTTGCGACTTCGCCGTAATAGGATTCCCATTCGCCGAGTTTCTTCGGTGCAACTGTGGCAAGGATGGTGCTTTGCGCATTGGAAGCACCCGAAGCGGACAGATACATTGTCGTGTTATCCGGGGTGTCACAACCCAGACGATAATCAAAGGCAATATACAGATTCTGACCCAACCGGTCAAGGAAACTTTCGCTTGTCATCCAGCCAAAGCGGTCGGTCATGCTGTTAATACCGCTTTTCAGGACAGCACGATACTGTGAACCCCCATTGCCCGAAACATCCATGGACACATGATAGTAACTGCCGTCATCCGTTATACGGGTCGCGTTGCCGGCAGAAAGTTGTGTTGAAACGGTATCGTCCAGCATATTGTTGCTGCCGGTCTGTGCCGCAACACGGTCCGGATTTGCATACCAGACGGTATCGACCGCCTTGTAGTCCGGATCGTTGGAAAGTAACTGGTCAAAGGTCAGTTTGCTGCCTGCGGCGTGAAGTGCCGCATTAATGTAATCTCTGTCCTGTTCACGCAAAACGAAAGAGAAATTACGGAAATCCAGCAGGAAAGTACACTGCGGGAACTCGGAAGTACTATAAATATTGTAATGGAAATAACCGTTATACCACGTAGAACTATTGGTACCAACAAACTTTTTCGGTGTTGTCTGTTTCACCCAGTCGCCGGTATTTTTCAGACGAATCACATCTATCTGACCGATATTATAATTGTAATCATTGGCAAGCGTCAGGTAAAGATCCATCGACGGAAGATTTGCTCCGTTGAGAATGCGGTACTCAAAGGTATAATACAGATACGGCTGAATGGCGTTAAACACACTCGTAGATTCAATCCAACCGTATCCGACACTGTTGTTGGAGTAGGAACCCTGAACGATGTTACCTGCCATATCACCGCCGTGTTCACCAGCGTTAAAGGACATGGTGGATTCGTAGTAATAACCATCTTCATCGTCGGTCACTTCGATATTGCCACGCCAGGTGTGACCAACATTGACCGAAGCGTTCGGTTTAATTTCGGCGACATCGATGGTCTCCTTGTTATACTGTTCTTCCATATTGGTAGTCCAAACCTTGTAATAAGACGCGTTCGCATTTGCGTCTGCAGTGGCAAAAGTACTGATCAAAGAATCATAGGTCCAGATACTGCCCGCCGCGGCAAGTGCGGCGTTGAGATCATCCTTTTGCTGCTCATAGACACAGAAACGGATATTACGTACGGCAATCTCTACCCAGCCGCCGGCAACAGCCGCGCCGAAATTAATACTGAAACCGATATAACCGCTTCTGAAATTCTTCCAACCGGTCGGCGTATACTGACCGCTGTGCCAGGTATCGAACGAAGCGGAAGCGCTATCTCCCATAGCAATTTTGGTTTGATAACCGGACCAGTTTTTATATTCCTGACCGGCGTTAGCGGTTCCCATGTCAAAAGTGACGCTTGTTGAACCAGAGAAGGATTTTGAAATCATATAGTCATAATTGACCGTAACAAATCCATCTAATGCCGCCATGGTACGGTCATCCGCCATCCAGACCAGCTGGTCGCTGTTGAAGCCACCGAAGAAATACGGACGGTGGTTTGAAAGACTGTCGGTCGTACAATGGGCAATGATATATTTGCCGTCATCATCCTCACCAACCGTGACCCGGCCCTCGCTGCAAGCGTGCAGATCGTTCCACGAAAGCGAAATGTCATCGCCCTCACTACCGAGATTGGAAGAAACGGCGTAAATGGGATGACCGGGCGAAGTAGACTTGATCAGATCCAAAACCAACGAGTCCAGTGTGCGGGTACTGCCCGACGCGGCGAACGCTGCGTCGATGGTCGCACGGTCAGATTCGTTGACCGTCAGTTTGATGTCACGAATATCCACACTGATATCACTTAACCAATACGGAGTGGTGATGCGGATACCGAACATAACATAGCCGGAATAGAACTGTTGCAGGGTCAGATTCGGAACGGTCACATCGATCCATGTATTCAGCGGATCGGTAACTACCGTTTCATATTCGGCATTATAGAGTTGAGCGGAAGTTGCCTTGCCGGTGGCATAAGCGGTACCAAAACCGAACGAACGGTTTGCACCGCCGATGTTACCCGTTTTGTCCGCCGAGTTGATTTTATAACGATAATGCAAGGTAACTAATCCGGCAGTGGCGGAACGAACAGTGTTACCGTCATCGCTGGCATCAAGCCATGCCAGGCTACCGCTGTCCAAACCGCTTTTGAACCAAATACGGTGATTAAAATTATTATACATGGTACTGGTTCCGGGATTGTTCGGTTGAATTATATTATGGTAATAAAAGCCGTCCTCATCCTGCTGGACGGTAACGGGATAGTTGATATTTGCCCAGTTGCCGCTTTGGACAGTTGCGGTAACATCACTGCCGACTGCAAAAGATTCCGGTCTTGCTTCAAAAATGGTGACTTCGCCGGAGTCATCCGCGCTGACAATTGCGCACGGCACACAGCCAAGTAAAAGCGCAACTGTCAAAAAAATGCTGAGAATAGTTTTAACATTTTTCATAATGTTCCTTCCTTTCAAGGTGAAAATTGATAAAAAGTCCTACCTGCTGAAATACTTTTTCGCCCGAATTCGCTCCTTTCTACAAAAAATATGGTCACTTTGCCAAAAAGATAAGTTGCTTTGCAATCTGATTATAACACTTTCTACATGAAAATACCATGGACACAGCGTGCGAATAACTGGACTTTCGTGCTGTATTTCCATAAAACTGTAAAGTTTTTCCGGATTTTTACCACAAAAAACCAGTGCATAATATTAAAAGCCTGTCGGATGTTGCTTGTTCCAAAGAGCAAGCAACATCCGACAGGCTTTTTCCGGCATATCCGGTTGCAACCTTTCATTCACTCCGGCGTGCGATTTGCTTTGATATAATCGCGCGGAGACATTCCGCATTTCTTTTTAAAAAAGCGGCTGAAATAAAACGGATCGTCAAAGCCGACCAGTGCGGAAATTTCCATAACTTCCTTATCTGACTGAGCCATCAGTTTTTTAGCTGCTTCAATGCGGATTGTGTTCAGATAGGTTGACGGTGGGATACGGGTCATCCGAACAAAAGCGTGTTTGAACTGAGAAAGGCTCAAATGACACAAATCGGCATAAAAATCCAACTTATGCCGTTCATTATAATTGGCATTCATGTGTTTCAATGCCGGATTCAATTTTCCCCGCAAACCGGTGTTGGCACTAGCTTCCTGTTCGGGAACTCGAGATTCGGCGCAAATGCTTAATAACTTACAAAAGCAACTCATGCAAAGCGCCCGTTGGTTGGCACTGGGGAAAGATAGCGCGCAGGTAATCTGAAAAAACAGATCACCGATTTCCGCACAGTGTCCGATTTTGTAGATTCCGCTTCCGGTAATACCGCCGTCCGCCAGAATGCATCCAACATCGTAACCACTGAAATGCATCCAATAATGTTGAGAATTCTCACGAAAATCATAATCCAGCCGTTTGCCGGATTCCATATAAATTAAATCACCGGGAACCGCATTGTGATACTTTCCGTCCAGAAGCACACCAACCGTACCGTCCGTCACAAAAATCATCATATAATCCTGTCTTGGCGCACGCCTGGAAACAATCAGCGCATCCGCCCGCAAAAAGCCACAACTGTTAAATTCAAAATAATGTTTGGAAACCGAATTGCGTTCTTCATGCGTAGAAGCAAACCCGGCAGCAGTTGTTTTTTTAGTTTCCATTTTCTCACTTCCAATCAGGAATTTCACCTACATTATAGAATATGAGTTTTTTGTTTGTCAACCGTAAAATGTCGCTTTTTAATAATTTTTTCAAAAAAACAGCACGAATATCCAGTAATTCACATTGTGTGTCCATGGAATTGCGATACAAAAGGTGATATAATTAGTGCAATCAAAGCGTCTTTTTCTGTGTATTCTGCCGATTTTTTCAGATCGGAAGCATAAGAATTGTCGAATTTTACGAAAAAGACGCATTTGTGTAATTTTATCGGCATTAAAAAATTTTTTCAAGAAAGGAGTTTTTTGCTTTTCGATTGATTTTTCTGACACCCATTTTAATTTTAGAAAGGAAGAAAATGTAATGAACAAAATGAAACGTATTTTAAGCGTACTGATCGCCATGCTCATCGTTCTGGCAGGTCTGCCGATGGCGACGGTATTCGCCGAGGGCACAAATGATGTCGTCCTGGCAATCAACCCGTTGGATTCCGGTGTTGTCGGAACGAATGTTGCGACGGAAAATTCAGATTTCCCCGTTCTGGTCGCTGAAAACGATACCGACGGTGCGTATTTTAGCTCTGAATGGTCTATCGGTGGGGTCTGGCCCAGAGCCTTCGTTTATAACAACGATATCAAATTTACCGGTACGATTCCAAGTGATAAAACCGCTTTGGTGAACGATCTCACCACCTTGCAGGCGTTGGGCGGCTATCTGACATTAAATGTTGAATACAGCATTTTAACAAATGGGTATGCCTGGCAGTACCTTGCCGGTCAATGGGGTAGCGATCCCTACATCTATTTCGGCGCCGGTTCTTCTCAGTATTACGCAACGATTCCCAGAGGTAGCATGGACGGTAGCTGGAAAACCCTGAATATTGTTTTAAACGCTAACGATCTGGCAAACAATATTCTTTCCGATGGTCAGTTCTATTTCAGAATGGACCCCTATATGGGTTCGGAAGGAGTCACCTTTACCATCGGTTTGCGCAATATCAGTCTCACCCTTTCCTCTGACAATAAAGACGCTATTGATAGCGCACTGGCCGCAGCAGGCAGCAGTTATACCTATGACAGTCTGACCGGTGCGGCTGTGGAACCGGTCGTTCCCACCATCGACACAGTCTACTATGCCGATCCGTTAAAAGCCGGAAATGTCGGTGACGATGTTTCAAGCGACGGTTCGGACTTCTCCGTTCTCGTCGCTGAAAACGATACCGACGGTGCATATTTTAACTCTGAATGGTTTATCGGTGGGGTCTGGCCCAGAGCCTTCGTTTATAACAACGACATAAAGTTCTTCGGCGGCGTTTCCAATGCTGATCTTCCCTGGTTGAGCGATTCCGCCACGTTGGAAGCCCTTGCCGGCTATCTTACATTAAGTGTTGATTACAGCATTATAACAAATGGGTATGCCTGGCAGTACCTTGCCGGTCAATGGGGTAGCGATCCCTACATCTATTTCGGCGCCGGTTCTTCTCAGTATTACGCAACGATCCCCAGAGGCGGCATGGACGGTAGCTGGAACACCTTGAATATTGTTTTACCTGCTAACGAACTGGCAAAAAATATTCTTTCTGATGGTCAGTTCTATTTCAGAATAGACCCCTATATGGGTTCGGAAGGAGTCACCTTTACTATCGGTTTGCGCAATATTAAGTTAACATTGTCCTCCGAAGACAAAGACGATATCAACGACTCGCTGACCGAAGCAGGCAGTGACTGGACCTACGATCAGTTGGTCTGCGCCGCCGCGGGACACAATTTCGGCGAATGGACTGTTAACACGGCAGCTACCTGCCTGGCAGTTGGTTCTCAAACCCACACTTGCGCCGATTGCGGCAGAGTTGAAACGGTTGAAATTCCGAAACTCGATCACACCCCGGCAGAGACTGTCATTGAAAACGAGACCGCTGCCGGTTATGACAATGTGGTTTACTGTGAGGTTTGTGAAGAAGAACTGAGCCGTGAACACGTTGCGACCGACTTGCAGATCGGTACCCAGCGCAAGGGTGACGAAGCCCGTTTCGTCATCAAATTCAGCGGCAAAGCGGAAGACATCGAAGCGTATGAAGACATCACGCTCGATTACAGCATCGACGGCACCAATTACAGTGTCGGACTGGAT
>JAZRWX010000281.1:0-7217 GCA_045599905.1 Acutalibacteraceae bacterium | reverse complement strand
TCAAGCGCGGTATTGCCAATCCGGCGATCGATATGTCGTATTACGGCATCAATCTCGGCTCTGTTCCGAGCCATGCCGGCAACTTTTCCCTGATCTGGTCACCGCTGGTCGCGGGCTTTTCTTCCTTTATTCTGTGCATCGCGCAGAACGCCAGCAACGTATTGCAGGCCGAACAGTCGAAACTGAACAAATACGGCACCATGATACTTTCGGTCGGACTTTCGCTGTACCTCGGCTGGTTCGTATCCATCGGAACGGCGTTTTACTGGGTGTGCAGTAACCTGATGGCCGTTATACAGATGTATATCTGCAACGCCATCATCCGCCCCAGAAGATTCGTCGATTACGAAAAACTGGAAGAAAGCCGCAAACAGCTGAAAGAACTGAACGGCATCGGCAAGAAAAAGAAAGACCGTTTTTACAAGGAAAACAAAAAACGGGAACGTGCCGACTACAAGCGTTTCTTCTCGGTCGTGAACAAGCATCTGGTCTTCTATTCCGAAAGCAACGGATTTTACAAGTATTTCAAAGACTTTATCGAATACCTGCTGAAACATACCAATCTGACCATCCACTACATCACCAGCGATCCGAACGATAAGATCTTTGAAATGGGCGAGCCCAAGATCAAACCGTATTATATCGGTGAAAACAAACTGATCACCCTGATGATGAAGATGGACGCCGACGTGGTAGTCATGACCATGCCCGACCTTGAAAACTTCCACATCAAGAGAAGTTACGTGCGGGACGATATCGAATACGTTTTCGTACAGCACGGCATGGGCAGTAACAACATGGGTATGCGTAAGGGATGTATGGATCACTTTGACACCATCTTCTGCGCCGGACCGCACCAACGCGAAGAAGCCGAAAAGACCGATGCTTTTTACGGTCTGCCGCAGAAAACACTGGTTGACGTCGGCTATCCGCTGATCGACGGCATGCGCGCCGATTATGAAAAATCCGCCCACACCGTCAATGAAAAGAAAAAGATCCTGATCGCGCCGTCCTGGCAGAACGATAACATCGTTGACAGTTGTCTGGAAACCATCATCGATGCGCTGGGGCAGAAAGATTATGAGATCATCGTTCGCCCCCATCCGCAGGAAGTTCGCCTGAAACAGGAATATATGTCCACCCTGAAACAGAAATACGAAAATCTGGACAACGTCGAGATCCAGACCGACTTTTCTTCCAACAATCCGATATTGGAAGCCGATCTGCTGATCACCGACTGGTCGGGCATCAGCTGGGAGTTTGCTTTTACCAAGCAAAGTCCGATCCTGTTCATCAATACGCCCATGAAGGTCATGAACCCCGATTATCAGAATATCGACACGGTCCCGCTGAACATTCTGTTGCGGGATAAGCTGGGAAAAAGCTTGGATCTTGATCAGTTGGACAAGATCGCCGAAACGGTCGATTATCTGATCGATAACAGTGACGTCTATCACGAACAGATCGGGGAGATCGCACACACGTATTTGTACAATCTCGGTCATTCCGGCGAGGTTGGCGCAAAATATCTGATTCAAACCATTCAACATAAAATTCAAGCCAAAGGAGAAAACAAAAAATGAAGAAGTTTTTGAAAGTTACCGGTTTTTCCGCATTTGTCGCGATCTGTGCCGCCCTGTTCTTCGGGGTCACGGGTGAGGCCTATATCGACCCGTCGGTCATGACCTATCTGATCCAGGCGATCGCCGGTATCGTAATCGCCGTCGGTGCCGCCGTCGGCATCTATTTCCGCAGAGCCAAGAAAAAAATCAACGACAAACTGGGTATTGACGAAAACGCCAAGAAAGAAGTCGAAAGCGATCAGATCATGCTCGATGACGCCGCCGATGATGCCGTGGCTGATGAAAAAGCGGAATAATTCCGTTTTGCCGGAAAAAGCGCCGAAACATTCCCGGCTGCTTTATTTCGGGATCGCTTTGGTGATCGTCTGCGGGATCGGTATTGTGTCAATGAATTTCTTTCGGCTGACGCTGATCCACGGCAATTCCATGTCACCAACCTATCACAATTTACAACTTACCGTTCTGGATGAACGCCCCCATACCTACACCTACGGCGACGTTATCGCCTTCCGGTGTGACGGGGTCAAAGGCGTTCTGATCAAGCGGATCGCCGCCTGCCCGGGAGATTCGGTCTGTATTAAAGACGGTCGGCTTCTGGTCAACGGAAAAGTCAGTACCGTTTATCCGGACAGCACGTTTGAATACGCGGGAATCGCCGAAAAAGCATTCCGCCTTCCGGCAGACTCGTATTTTGTGATCGGGGACAATATCCCGGAAAGCAGGGACAGCCGCTATGCCGAAATCGGCAGCGTACCGCGCCGTCAAATTCTCGGCGTACTGATCAACAGTAAAAAACCGATTGTGGGGAAAAAGAAATGAAAGTAATTACTTTTCGTGATATCACTGCCTTAAATATTCCGCCCAAGACCTATTATGACTGGACGGTTGAAATGATCAAGAATAAAAACAGTGCATTACTGCCGCCGAAAATCAGTCTGAAACCCGTTCCCGGCGTTTTCATGAATGTTATGCCGTCGATCGTGGAATCCAAAGGCGGTGTCAAGGTGGTAACGCGTTACCCGGAACGCAAGCCCAGTCTGGAAAGCCGCATCATGCTTTACAACATTGAAAACGGCGAATGTCTGGCACTACTGGACGGTGACTGGATCACCGCCATGCGTACCGCCGCCGTTGCGGTACATTCCATTATGCTGTTGGCAAAAAAGAACTTCAAAACCGTTGCTTTTATGGGGCTGGGCAACATTGCCCGTGCCACGCTGCTGACGCTGGACGCGATCGCCGACCGCGAACTTGAAATCCGGCTGCTGCGTTTCAACAAAGAAGAAGAACTGTTTGTCAAGCGTTTTGAAAACAATAAGAACCTGCATTTCACCTATTATGACGACGCCACTTCGCTGGTCAAAGGATCGGAAGTCGTGGTTTCCTGCGTGACCTACGCGCCGGAAGATTTCTGCCCGGACGACGCTTTCGACGAAGGGGTTTTGGTCGTTCCGGTACATACCCTCGGCTTTACCAACTGCGACCTGTTCTTTGATAAAGTCTTTGCCGACGACGAAGGACACGTCTGCCATTTCAAGAATTATGATAAATTCCGCAAATTCGCCGAAGTCGGCGACGTACTGAACGGCAATGCCGCCGGCCGTGAAAACGACCGTGAACGCATTTTAGCTTACAATATCGGTGTTTCGGTACACGATATCAATTTTGCCGCTCACATTTACGAAATGATCGATAAAAACGCCGACTTGCAGGAAGTCAGCATTGACGGTCCGACCGAACAGTATTGGGTCTGATCCGCTAAAAACATTAACGCCCGACTGAATCATCAGTCGGGCGTTTTTCATGCCTTTATTATTCTTTTGAAAACTGTTTGCGCTGTTTGAGATAAAACACTGCACCGATCACGATCCACACGACAAGCATCAGATAAGACTGATTACAGAAATGGACCCCTTCCAGACCGGGGATCGGGATCAGTTGAAGGACCATGAACGCCACCGAGAAGATCACGCCGACCGCGGCCAGTATTTTAAGTTCCGTCGACCCGTCTCCGTCCCGTTTGATCGTAACAAGAGTCGCGGCGCTGGTGAAGAAATACCCGATCGACGCGCCGATCGCGGACATATCCACAAACCAGCCCAGCGCTTCCCGGCCGAGGATCGGTCCCGAAAGCGAAATGATGATGCAGAAGATCATGGCGTTTTTCGGGGTATTGTATTTCGGATCGATCTTACCGAACCATTGCGGCAGGAAACCGTCACGGCTCATGGAATACATCAGTCGGCTGGATGCCAGATAGAAGCCCATTATGCCCGACAGCACCGCGCAGGATACGCCGACACCGATCAGCACCTTACCAAACGTACCGAGCAATTCCTCGGCGGCGATCAGAAGCACCCACTCCCCTGCCATGACACGGTCCGGCCAGTTTGCCAAAGCCGCCGCGGCAACGGTATTGTTGGATGTATATACAAAACATCCGAACGCGATGGCGACGACCATGATCAACATAACTTTTTTATAAGAGAATTTGAATTCCTCCGCGGCCTGCGGAATGGTATCAAAACCGACAAACGCCCACGGCGCGATCGCGAAGGTCGCCAGAACGGCCGAAAGGATCCCTTTCGTTCCAGTATGAGCAAACGTATTGATGTTTTCGGTTGTTGCACCTGCCGCCATGGCCGCCTGTTTATCAAAGCCCCAGATCGGCTGCATATTGATCCCTTTGGCCTTTGCCGAGATCAGTCCCGCGGCGCAGAGCGTAAAGGCGCAAATCGCCAGTAAAACGGCCAAAACGGTTTGAATGAAACCAGCTTTTTTAACGCCGATGATATTCAGAATACCGAACAAAATCAAAATTGCCATAGCCAGAATGATTTCACCCAGCCATACCTCAAATCCGGCGATACTATAATGGAACCCAAATTTCAGGATATCTGCCGAGCCGTCCAATCCGTCAACGATCAGACCGATCGCGGTGGAGTTCATGGGAACGTTGGTCAGATACGCCGCCACCAAGAACCAGCCGCAGAGATACGCCATGTTTTTTCCGAAACACATTTTGGTAAAGGTGAATTCACCGCCGGCCTTGGGATATTTCGGAACCATGTAGGCATAACTGCACGCGATAATGACCATAACAACGGCGCCCAGCACCATTGCGATCGCCGTACCGGCAACACCGGAGTTCGGCAGGAATTTTTTACCGGGGTTGATAAAAGAACCCCATCCGATAATACAGCCGAACGCGATCGCCCAGACGTGGGTCGGGCTTAACTGCTTTTGAAGTGTAGGTTGATTGTTTTCCTTTGCCATACGGTCAACTCCTTTTTTATACGTCGTATGTCTTGTCGATCGCCTTTAATTCACGGAAAGTATCGATTTCGACAATATCCTCCTCTTTGCAGGGAAGGACCTGGATCTTATACTGTCCCTTATAAACCTGGTTCGGGACGGTTTCCCAATAACGTTCTTTGCCGCCGGGTGCTAAAAACGCCTCTTTGACGTGCTCGGATAATTTGGCGCCGTCTTCGGCGTTCCAATAATAGATACCGACCATCTGATAGCAGTTCAGTCCGCCGACCTTTTCTTCCACAACGTTTCCGTCCTTATCAACGGTCAGACACCAGTCATCCGTGCGGTCTTTCCAGATGCCCAGCACATCGGAATGATAATGGTATTTTTTAATGATCTTGGGATTGGAAATCAGCAGATCGGCCTCGAAAACATAGGAATTCTGCATCAGATAACGGGCGGTCATTGCGGAAGAAATGTTGTTTGCCTCGTTATAAGACGGGTTTTCCAAAAACTTGATCATCGGATATTTATACAGCAGCTGATCGAACTGTTCCGCCAGATAGCCGCGCACAATATAGATATCGGTAATGCCGACTTCCAGACAAGCGTCGATCAGCGTGTCGATAATACGTACGCCGTTGACCCGAACCAGCGGTTTCGGTGTGTTCAGCGTGACCGGGACCAAACGGGTGCCGAAACCGGCGGCAATGAAGATCGCACGTTTGGCACGGTACGGTTCCAGCGCGTCGATGCCGGCAGGGGTGATCATTCCGTTTTCGACCAGTCCCATTTCGCCAAATTCTTTCATGACCTTATTGATTGTTCCGAGCGAATGACCGCAGGCCTGTTCCAGTTTGCGCTGGCTCAACTTTGTTTTTTCGGTTGCCAGCGTAGACAAAATATCAAACTGCTTTTGCGTAAAATACATGATTCAGACTTCCTTTGATTTTGTTATCGCGTTCATTTTTAAGTATACATTTACACATCAGTGAACATAATTATAACAAAAAAATCGAAATTGTCAAGTATTTTTGATTATTTTTCGCTTAAATATCATTTTTTTGAACAGCAGAATGTAAAAACGGCAATAAAAAACCGAAAGTTCCGCGAAAGAACTTTCGGTTTTTTCAGAATTTCCGATAGGATCAGAACAGGCCGGAAATTTTACCGGTTTCGTCCACGTCGATCTTTTCGGCCGCGGGGACTTTTGGCAGACCGGGCATGGTCATGATATCACCGGTCAGCACAACGACAAAGCCGGCACCGGCGGATACCTTGACGTTTTTAACCGTAACGGTAAAGTTTTCGGGGGCGCCGAGTTTGGTCGGATCGTCCGAAAAACTGTACTGCGTTTTCGCGATACAGACCGGGCATTTGCCGAATCCCAGATTTTCCAGTTCGGCGATCTGCTTCTGCGCCGCCGGCATGATATTAATACCGCTGCCGCCGTAAATCTTGGTAACGACCGCCTCGATCTTTTCGGTCAGGGACAATTCATCCGCATAAGAGAAGGTAAAGTCGCCCTTTTCTTCTTCACAGAGGCGGACGACCTCGCGCGCGAGAGCTTCACCGCCCTTACCGCCTTCCGCCCAGACGGTGGACAGAACGGTATTGACGCCGAGTTCCTTACACTTCGCGATGAGGAAGTCGACTTCTTTATCGGTTTCGGTCGGGAAGCGGTTGACCGCTACCTCGCAGGGGAGTTTATAAACGTTTTTAATGTTGGAAACGTGGCGCAGCAGGTTCGGAATACCCTTTTCCAGCGCGACGATATCTTCCGTACCGAGTTGTTTCTTGTCCAGTCCGCCGTGCATTTTAAGCGCACGGACCGTTGCGACAACGACCACGGCATCCGGTGTAAGGCCTGCCATGCGGCACTTGATATCGAGGAATTTTTCAGCACCCAGATCCGCACCGAATCCGGCTTCCGTAACGGTATAGTCGCCCATTTTAAGCGCCATGCGTGTTGCCATGACCGAGTTACAGCCATGCGCGATATTCGCGAACGGACCGCCGTGAACAAAGGCAGGTGTGCCTTCCAGCGTTTGGACCAGATTCGGTTTCAGCGCGTCTTTCAGCAAAGCCGTCATTGCGCCGACCGCTTTCAGATCGCCCGCCGTGACCGGCTTGCCGTCAAAGGTATAACCGACAATAATGCGTGCCAGACGTTCTTTCAGATCAGTGATCGAACTTGCCAGACAGAAGACCGCCATGATCTCGCTGGCGACGGTAATATCAAAACCGTCCTCACGCGGCGTACCGTTGACCTTGCCGCCCAGACCGTCCACCACGAAGCGCAGTTGACGGTCGTTCATATCGACACAGCGTTTCCAGGTAATACGCTTGACGTCAATGCCGAGCGCGTTGCCCTGCTGA
>JAZRWX010000280.1:0-1640 GCA_045599905.1 Acutalibacteraceae bacterium | reverse complement strand
AACGCCGTGTCGATCTTCCGTCCGTCCAAAGCATTCATCGCGAAATACGCGCCGATACTGTTGCCGATGACCGAAACACGGTCATACCGTTCGCGGACCGCGTCGAAATATTCGGAAAACTCCCGTTTTGCATCCCACGGGGTCTCGGAACGATAGTCGAATCCCAGTACGTCGCCGTTGGGGAAAAGGGGGCGGTAGTGCTCCGCTTCGGCGGCGGTGCCGCCTTTGCCGTGAATGTAAACGAGCAGGTCACGCATGGAATCACCTCACAAACTGTTTTCAAAAAGCCGTCGCCCGAAAGGTCACAATTCCCGCTTTTTGAAGAATATCACCGACAAATACCACGATAGCGCATACAGCCCGACCGCTGAAATGAACAGTACCGTGAAAACGGCGCCTGCCGGAACACGCCCCGAAAAACCGCCTTTGAAAAATCGGGCAAACAGAACGCTTGAAGCGCATACGAAACCGATCGTCACGTAGTATGCGACACGCCCCTTTTCAACGCCGTATTTGAAAATAAACGGCAGCGGAAGCGCGGCTGACAGCAGGGATACGATCAGTACAGACAGCATGGTGGCTGTGAATTCACCGACCGTAAAATAACCGCACACGCTCATTTTGATCCCCTGCGTGATCCCGATGATGATCAGCACGATGAATTGCGCGCACAGTCCCAAAAGATATTTTGCCGAAACGATCTGCGTCCGGGTGACGGGCAGTGTGGCGCTGAACTGCGTAAAACGGCTGCGCGCGTCGTATCCCAGCAGGTTGACCGGGATCATGCCGCAAAGCAGGCACGGATAGAACGCGAAAAACAGATTGCCGGTGTCGCTGACCGAAAGGATCAAAAACACGACGGCGATCAGCAGATAAGATTTATAATAATGCCTGATCATGTAAAGGTCTTTCAACAGCAGTCCTTTCATGTTATCCGGCCTCCTTTACCATAAATACGAACAGTTCCTCAATGCTGACGGGGCTGACACTGATCCCGCGCGGCACCGTGTTCCGCCGGACGATCGCCTCGGTCCCGTAGGGGCTTTCCCTGCGGTACAGTATCGCCTGTTCGGGGAATTCCCGCAACTGCTCCGCCGTGCAATGGACCGTTCCGTATTCGGAAAGCAGAACGTCCTTTTCTTCGCAAAGCATCAGTTTGCCTTTGTGCAGAAACGCGACGTAATCGCACAGTTTTTCAAGATCGCTGACGATATGGGAAGAAACCACCACCGAATGGTTTCCGTCCCGTGTGATTTCGCCCAGCATTTCCACCCCCTCGTCGCGCGCGACGGGGTCCAGTCCGGCGGTCGCCTCATCAAGGATCAGCAGTTTGGCATCGTGCGACAGCGCGATCGCGATCCCCGTTTTCATTTTCGTGCCGCGCGAAAAATCCTTGAACGCTTTGTCCTGCGGCAATGAAAACGCGGTGGTCAGCCGTTCAAATTCGGCGGTGTTCCAGTTCCGGAAGGTGTGTTTCATGACGCTGCCGATCCGGCGGATCGTTAAGCATTCGGGAATGCCGACTTCGTCCATAACGACACCGATATCCTCTTTCATCAGCGCCGGGGCGCAGGACGGGTCTTTGCCGAAAACGCGGACGGTGCCGCCGTCTTTGCGGATCATATCAAGGATCAGTTTGA
>JAZRWX010000279.1:0-5248 GCA_045599905.1 Acutalibacteraceae bacterium | reverse complement strand
TTGACGAAAAATTCGCTTCGGCAACCGGTGTCCCGGTAAAACTTTACCAAGCGCTGACCGGTGTTTTAACGGCGGTCACGGTGGTCATCGGAATGCGGCTGATGGGCGCGTTGCTGATTTCGGCGATCATGACCTTTCCGGCGCTTTCCGCCATGCGTGTCTGCAAGCGTTACCGCACCGCGGTGATCTGCACGGCCGTTCTTTCGGCGGTATCGTTTATAACGGGACTGCTGCTTTCGTTCGCGTTCGATATGCCGACCGGCGCTTCTGTCGTCGTGGTCAATTCGGTGATCTATCTGGCAATGGTCATCCTGAAAAAAATCACTTCACGGCTCGGTTGACCGAAAAATATAACAAGACCCGCCATGCGCTCCGTTTCGGGGAACATGGCAGGTTGTTTATTCTTTGAATACATATACACGGAAAGAATGTTCACAATGGGGACAAACGGTGGTGTGTTTTCCTTTTCGGCGCGGCAGACGAAGAACGACGCCGCAGTTGGGGCATTTTTTATAAACGTGGGTACGGTCGGCTTTTCGGGAAGCGCGCACCTGCCGGTCGTGGTATATTTTATCCACAAGTTCGCGGAATTTCATGTTTTCCGCGCGCCGTGCCGGAATATCACGTGAAAGAAACCGGAAGCACGCGAAACCGATGATCAGGTAAACCGGGATCTGGATCCATAAAGAGCGGATAAAACTGTTGATGATCGCCAGCGCGGCGGCAACGCCGAACAGACAGAAAAATAACGCGTCCGTCCCGTAGCGACCGCTCATAAAGCGGTAAAGGCGTTCCCGGAAATTCATGTGATCTCTCCCATCCGAAATGTTCTGATTGTAGTATACCACGTTTGTTTTCCGTGTTTGTTAAGAAATCTTGAAATTTTCACAAAAATTAATCGTTGGTCACGTCCCCGTTTCCGCTGATAGGGATCATTTCTCCGAGATAGGTCGGTTCCGGTTTGAAACGCGCGGTGAAAAAGTCTTTGCACCGTGCCGCGGTCTCACGCAGATCCCGATACGACTGCCCGGCATAGGTATGGTAATCCGCCGAAACACCGCAGGCATCCAGCCCCAGCCGTTTTGCCGTATACAGCGCACGGTATAAATGATATTCCTGCGAAACGATCAGCACCTTTTCGGCACCGAAAACGTTCTTGGCGCGGTACAGGGTCTCATAGGTCGAAAACCCGGCGTGATCCATAAAAATGTCTTCGGACGGCACCTCGGCATCAACGGCGTACTGTTTCATGGCGCCGACCTCGTTGTAGTCGGTCCTGCCGTGGTCGCCGCTCATCAGAAGTTTCGGCGCGGCGCCGAGCCGGTATAACGAAATGCCGCGGTCCAGCCGGTCTTTTAACATATCGCTCGGTACGCCGTTTTCTTTGACCAGACACCCCGGTATGATAATGCAATCCGCGTTCTGCGTTTCGGCGGCTTCAGGGGAAAGGATACGGTCTTTAACGTCCGCTTTGACGGCGCTGTTGATGATCAGTGCCGCTATGCCGCCTGTCAGCAGAAGGATCAGCAGAACGGCAAATAAAAATTTTACTGCTTTTTTCATTTTTTCTTCTTTCCGGATATATAAACGGGGGCGGTCAACCGTCCCCGTTACTGTTTTATTCGATCGCGTTTCGTTTACAGACTTCTTTGCATTTGCCGCATCCGGTGCAAAGACTTTGATCAATGACCGCGCAGTTGTTCACAACCTTGATCGCACCCTGTTCGCAGTTCTTTTCACACATACCGCAGGCAATGCAGGAGACTTTGCACGCTTTGACGACCGCGGCGCCGCGCTGCTTGTTGGAACAGGCGACCTTTGCCGGTGCGTTTTTCGGGATCAGCGAGATCAGCGATTTCGGGCAGGCCTTAACGCAGGCACCGCAGGCAACGCATTTGTCGGCACAGATGACCGGCCTTCCGTTTTCCACCGTGATGGCGCCGAACGGGCAGACTTTGGCGCAGTCGCCGAATCCCAGACAGCCGAATTCGCAGGTCAGCGGGCCCTTGTGCATGATGTTGGCGGCGGTACAGCTTTCCATGCCGTCATACGTGTACTTTTCGCCGACGTTATCGGGACGTCCGTTGCAGGCGATAAAGGCGATCATCGGCTCACCGACTTCGACCGAAATTCCCAGGATCTCACCCAGTTTTTCGGCGGTATCGCTTCCGCCGGGGGCACATTTATCGGGGGTGGATTCGCCTTTTGCCAGGGCTTCGGCGTAGCCGTCACAACCCGAAAATCCGCAGGCGCCGCAGTTGGCGCCGGGCAGACACTCACGCAGTTTTTCCTGCTTTTCATCGACCGGGACCGCCATGAATTTGGAAGCCAGCGAAAGTCCCACACCGGCGATCAGACCGATAATACCGACAATAATGATCGGAAGTGCAATTTCCATAATGTCGACCCCCTTAAATTCCGGCAAAGCCGAGGAATGACAGCGACACCAGCGATGCCGCAATCAGCGTGATGGGCAGACCCTTTAAGAACTCCGGAATGTCCATGGTTTCCATTTTTCCACGGACACCGGCGAACAGCACCATGGCAAGCATAAAGCCGAGACCCGCGCCCAACGCGTTGAACAGCGAATGAACGAAATCAAACTGATTGGTGATGTTCAGCATGGTAATACCCAACACTGCGCAGTTGGTGGTGATCAGCGGCAGATAAATGCCAAGTGCCTTGTAGATCGGCGGAATAAAACGCTTTAAGAAAATTTCGATCAGCTGGACGATGGCGGCGATCACGAGAATAAAGATGATCGTTTCCAGATATTCCAACTCATACGGGACCAGCAAGTAGGTGTAGATCGGCCAGGTGGCGGCGGTCGCAATGACCATGACCAGCGTGACCGCAATACTCATGGAAAGGGCGGTATTGACTTTTTTGGAAACCCCTAAAAACGGACAGATGCCGAGGAATTTCGCCAGAACCATGTTTCCGGTCAGCAGACCGGTCAGCAAAATAGCGGCAATACTCATTCTTCGGTCGCCTCCTCTCCGTTATACTGCGCGCAGGCGCGGCGTGACGGGCAGTTGGCGCATCCGGTATGGGTGACCGGTTTTTTGCCCTGCTTTTTGGCAATGGCGTTGGAAGCGGCGACTAAAATGCCGAATACGAAGAAGCCGCCGGGCGGAAGCAGGAAAATGATCATCGGATCCAGGAAATTCGCCGTTACGGTCAGACCGAATACACTTCCCGCGCCGAACAGTTCACGGATCGTTCCCATCAGCGTCAGGGTGGCGGTAAAGCCGAGTCCCATGCCGAGCCCGTCCAGAGCGGAGGGCAGAACGGGGTTCTTTGAAGCAAACATTTCGGCACGCGCCAGAATGATGCAGTTGACGACGATCAGCGGCAGGTAAATGCCCAGCGCCTTATCAATGGCGGGCAAAAACGCCTTGACCAGCATCTGCACCACCGAAACGAAACCGGCGATAATGGTAATGAACGCCGGAATACGCACCTTGTCCGGAATGACGTTCCGCAGTAAGGAAATAACGACGTTGGAACAGACCAGAACGGCGGTCGCCGCCAGACCCATGCCGATGCCGTTGATGGCGGCTGTGGTGATGGCCAGTGTCGGGCAGGTGCCCAGCACCAGACGCAGAACGGGATTTTCTTTTAATAAACCGTTGGTAAAGCAGGAAAGATTATTTGATTTTTTCATTTTACTGTTCCTCCTTTACGGCTTTGTTGAGATAAATATCAATCGCTTCGTTGACGGCGTCTTTGACCGCGGTCGAAGTAATGGTCGCGCCGGTGATCGGCTTAATCGAGCCGCCGTTTTTGGTCAGTTCACATTTTTCGGCGGCCATGCCGGCAAAACCGAAATCCTGTTTCAGGGCGTTTTGTCCCAAACCGGGGGTCTCGCCGTCCACGCTCAGAATCTTTACGGCTTTGACCGTGCCGTCCGCCTGAATGGCGGTCATAACCTTGACGTCATCGCCGTATCCTTTGGCGGCGGTGGTAAAGACGTAACCGACCGTTTCTTCGCCCGATTTGGCAACGGCGTAATCTTCTTTTTCATCGAACACCGCGCCGGGGAACAGTTCCGCCATGGAAGCGGCACGCTGTTCTTCTTCCTGCTTGGCGATGGGCTCTTTGGTAACGCTGTTGGTCAGCGCCAGCGCCAGCGGAATGATGATGCAGATGGCAAGCAGGACGATAACGGGTTTGAAAATGCTGTTCCAGTTGGATTTGAAAAAGTTTTCGTTACTCATTCTTCGCCGCCTCCTTTGCACCAAACGGTTTTGAAAGGGTCAGGTTATTGATATGCGGGGTCAGAATATTCATCAGCAGAATGGAGTAGGAAACGCCTTCGGGCAGGTTGGCGAACCGGCGGATGACAAAGGTCAGCACACCGCAGCCGATCCCGAAGATCAGCTTGCCGGGGTTGGTCATCGGGCTGGTGGTGTAATCGGTCGCCATGAAAATGGCACCCAGCAGCAGACCGCCGCTTAAAATGCCGCTTGCCGCACCGTGAATTCCGGAGCCGGCAATCAGATACAGGACGCCGACCGTTCCGATAAACGCGACCGGAATGATCGGGTTAATGACTTTCCGCAGGACTAAATACACACCGCCGACCAGTAACAGCGCCGCGGCGGTTTCGCCGATACATCCGGCGTGCCAGCCGAAAAACAGTTCTTTCAAAGGAATCGGGCTGTCACTTGCCAAAGGCGTTGCGCTTGCCACGACCGCACCCTTGATCGACGGACTGACAAATTCGGTCATGGCTTTCGGGAACGAAACCAACAGCACGATACGTGCCGCAATGGCGGGGTTGGCAAAATTCTGTCCCAGACCGCCGAACATCTGCTTGACGATGATAATGGCGACCACACTGCCGATCGCCGCCATCCAAAGCGGCATAGACGGGCTTAAATTCATGCCCAGCAGCAGACCGGTCACCGCGGCGGACAGATCGCCGATCGAGTTCGGTTTATGTAACAGTTTACACCAGACGAATTCAGCCAGAACGGCGGAAATGACCGTCGTCAGCAGTATGAACGCGGCGTGCCAGCCGAACAGAATGCAGCCGTAAACGGCGGCGGGAAGCAGTGCGATCAGCACGTCTTCCATAATGCTGTGGGTCGTATCCTCGTGACGGATATGCGGCGAGGAGGTCACAAACAGTTTTTCATTCATTTTGCTTCCCTCCTCAAAGTAGCTTTTGCGGTACGCATGACCTGGGACAGCGGACGCTTTGCCGGGCAGACGTAAGCGCAGCTGCCGCATTCCATGCAGA
>JAZRWX010000278.1:0-5812 GCA_045599905.1 Acutalibacteraceae bacterium | reverse complement strand
TACTTCTTTCCAACGGGAAGCGGACGGCATTTTCCCAGATCACATTTCTTTCAGGGACGGGTTGGAAAATGCCGTTTCAGAGCAGTATCCCGATCATTTTATTGAATTCCATTATACCAAACCGCCCGTTATGGCGGATGCCGCCTGGCAGGTTTATGAAAAAACGAAAGATATCGATTTTTTGAAAACGGTTTATCCGAGACTGGTAAAAAACGAAGCGTTTTGGGTGAATAAAAGATATAAAGACGGGCTTTTCCATTATGATGCCGAAGATTGTGACGGCGAGCAAATGCGCAGGATCTGGGTCGGCTATGAAAGCGGAATGGATAATTCTCCGCGTTGGGATGACGCGCATTATGATTATTTTGCCATTGATCTGAATTGCTATATGGTGACGATGTATCGTGCCCTGGTCAATATGGCAAAGGTCCTGGGCGAAGAACCGGACGCCTTTTCCGAAAAGGAAAAGGTTTTGACCGAAAATATAAATAATCGTCTGTGGGACGGTCAAAAGGGGATCTATAACGATTATAATTATCGGAAGAAAACCTTTGCTGAAGCGCTGACGCCTGTGTGCTTTTTGCCGCTGTATATCGGTATAGCGCCGAAAGATCGGGCAGCAAGCTGCCTTGAAATCGCCCGGGATCATTTTGTCCCCGGTATGCCGACGGTCGCTTATGACCACGAAAGTTATTCTTTGGATTACTGGCGTGGTCCCTGCTGGCTGAATCTTGCCTACTTTGCCGCGAAGGGCCTTAAAAATTACGGCTTTGACGAAACTGCCGACGAAATAAAAGAAACCATATTGGAATGGGTAGAGAATGACGGAGATTACGTGCACGAAAATTACGACGCAAAGACAGGAAAAGGTCTTTGTCAGAAAAACTTTTCGTGGAGTTGCGTTTTTGCCCGGAAGTTTATTTTGGATTGGTAGTTGTCCTCAGCCGTGTGGTCCGGCATCATTGTTTATTTGTAAATTTCCGAATATGTTGCAAAATCCCACTGTTGCACGGTGGGATTTTCTGTAATGTATCATTTTTTATTTCCGCATTTTATTGACTATGAAAAAACGAAATGTTAAAATAAGAATATAAGGCAAGCAGGACAAGAAAGGGCGTTGCTCTCTCTTGCGGCTCTTTTATTATCAATTCAGAAAGAGGTTTCAGTTATGGAAATCAGAACAGCGGCATCACCCGACGATGTAAAATACTATACAACAGAAAGATTAAGAAAAGAATTTTTGATCCAAAACGTGTTTGTCCCCGGCGAAATCAAATTGGTTTACAGCCATATCGACCGGATCATTACGGGCTCCGCCACGCCGGTTGACCGTGAACTGGCGTTGGAAGTCGGCGCCGAACTGCGTGCGGAATATTTCTTGCAGCGCCGTGAAATGGGCGTGATCAATATCGGCGGAAAAGGTTTTATTATGGTTGACGGTAAAAAATACACTGTGAAACCCAAAGACGGTATGTATATCGGAAAAGGCGCGCGGGATATTTCTTTTGCCAGTGAAAGTGCCGATCAGCCGGCAAAATTTTATATCAATTCGGCACCGGCGCATACCGCATATCCCACTGTTCTGATCAAACGGGAAGGAACGCCGGAAGAGGGAACGGTCATCATTAAAGACGAAAACAAAGTGGAATTGGGCTGTCTGGAAGAATCGAACCATCGGGTGATCTGTAAATACATTCTGCCCGGTCAGGTTGAAAGCTGTCAGTTGGTCATGGGAATGACCAGTTTGAAACCGGGCAGCGTATGGAATACCATGCCGTGTCATACACATGACCGCCGCATGGAAGTTTATCTGTATTTTGAAATGCCGGAAGAGGCATTCGTCATGCACTATATGGGAGAACCCAAGGAAACCCGTCATATCGTTATGCGGAACGAGGAAGCGGTCATTTCTCCCAGTTGGTCGATCCACGCCGGCAGCGGCTCTCAAAATTATACTTTTATTTGGGGTATGGTTGGCGAAAATCAGGAATTCGGCGATATGGATAATATTTTGAACTCTGAAATTCTGTAAGGAGCAGATAATATGGATAAATATATCAATTTCTCCTTGGAAAATAAAGTGGCTTTGGTTACCGGCGCATCATACGGTATCGGCTTTGCCATTGCCTGCGCCTATGCCGCCTGCGGCGCGACAATCACGTTTTGTGATATCCGACCGGAACTGGTGGAAAAGGGTATGGCGGCTTACGCGGAAAAAGGGATCAAAGCGTTTGGATATGTTTGTGACGTGACCGATGAAAAAGCGGTCCGTCAAATGGTAGATACCATTGAAAAGGAAATCGGCGTAATCGATATACTGGTCAATAACGCCGGCATTATCAAGCGGATTCCCATGTGCGAAATGAGCGCCGAAGAATTCCGTCAGGTCGTTGACGTTGATCTGAACGCGCCGTTTATCGTATCGAAAGCGGTCATTCCGTCGATGATCAAAAAGGGCGGCGGAAAAATCATCAATATCTGTTCTATGATGTCGGAACTGGGACGTGAAACCGTCTCGGCATATGCGGCCGCCAAGGGCGGACTGAAAATGCTGACCCGCAATATCTGCGCGGAATATGGGGCATATAATATTCAGTGCAATGGCATTGGTCCGGGGTATATCGCAACGCCGCAAACTGCGCCCTTGCGCGAAATCCGGCCGGATGGCAGCCGGCATCCGTTTGATCAGTTTATTATCGCAAAAACGCCGGCGGCACGGTGGGGGGATACGGCAGATTTGACCGGTCCGGCGGTATTTCTGGCATCGTCCGCTTCGGATTTTGTCAACGGACAGATCCTTTATGTTGACGGCGGAATTCTGGCGTATATCGGCAAACAGCCCTGAATTTCGGACGGGAGAAATAAAATGACATCTTGTGAAATGGAAAATCAACAAACACAACGAATGGAAAAGGTGCTGCAAAAGATCAAGCAAAACGGTTGTTCCTTTGGCGGCAGAATTCCGGTTTCGCACATGAACGCGGACGGAACGTACGCATTGAATAACGGCGGCAGTTGGACGGACGGTTTTTACATCGGCGTTTTCCATCTTGCCTATTTGCTGTCCGGTGATGAGGAATTCCGTGAAATTGCCGATTCTTATCGGGAATTCATATCGTTGCGGGTTCAAAATACCGATGAAGTCAGCGGAAAATATCATTTTCCGAAATTGGATCATGACGTCGGTATGATTTTTCTGCCGTCCGCGGGATTTGGTTATCACCGTTTCGGCAGTCCGGAGGACCGTGATATACTGATCCGCGCGGCGGATACTTTGAAAGAACGTTTCAATGAAAAAGGCAATTTCATTCGCGCGTGGAATACGTGGGGCGATGATACCCCGGAATTCGCGGCAGAAAAGAAAGGGAAAATCATCATCGACAGTATGATGAATATCCCGCTGTTGTATCAGGTATCCGAGATCACGGGGGATCCTTCTTATTATGAGGTCGCGTACAAGCACGCCCAAACGGTCGCAAAATATATCGTCCGGCAGGACTATTCCACTTATCATACCTATAATTTCGATCCGCAGACCGGTCGGCCGATCGGCGGAAAAACACATCAGGGGTACGCGGATGAATCCTGTTGGTCACGCGGTCAGTCATGGGCGGTATACGGTTTTGCCCTGTCCTATAAATATACCAAAGATCCACGGTTTTTGGATCTGGCCGAAAAAACCGCACGGTATTTCATGGAACATTTGTCCGCAGTTGATCTGCCGGCATGGGATTTTTCGACAACCGATTTTGAATTTGTTCCGTGGGATGCTTCGGCTTCCGTGATCTGCGCGTCAGGTTTGCTGGAATTGGCTGAACTGACCGGGCAAAATGCTTTCCGTGAGGACGCGATTCGTTTGCTGAACGCATTGGAACGCTATTGTCTGACGGACGGTTATGAGGGCTGTCAGCCGTTGATTCTGCACAATACCGCCGGTCCTGTCTATCAGGAAAACAATCTGAACGAACTCAAAGTGCGCGCGATTGATCAGGCGTCTGTTTATGCGGATTATTTTTATCTTGAATGCAAATTGAAAATGAGTTCCGAAAAATTGAGGATATTTTAAGTTGAGGAAATAGGGGACGATATACCGATCATTTGCAGACAGTAGATAGGATTTTGTGCTCATATTTTTCAGAAAAAGAATTTCATTGTGTTTTTACGATTTGGCGATATCGTTTTCGGTATCGTCAGGTCGTTTTTGTATTTGTGAAATAAAATCCGACAATCAGCCGCGGCATCACCGGGAAGCGCAGAACCGCACAAAAAAGACAGACTTTCGTCCGTCTTCTTCCGGTAGATATAAGTTGATGTAACTGAAATCCGTTACGTCAATACGATACAAAAAAATCCAGCCCCCGGTATAACCGAAAGCCGGATCAACTTCAATTATTCCAGTTTGTCTGCAATGTTATCGGAAATCGGCAATTGCGTTATTGCTGTCAAAATTCGGTATCAGTCACCGATCCGCAGGATCAATTCCACAACGCGTTTGGCGTTTTCAAGAATCTGATCCCGATTGATATCATGACTGCGGATACCCTCTTTGACCGCTTCGGGGAATCCGTGCGGCATTTTAACGTTATTGCCGGCCTTTAATTCCAGCAGGTGCGGCGCGCGGTTGCACCAGTCGGACGTGATGCACCCGTCAAATCTCCATTCTCCGCGTAAGATATCGGTAAGCAGTTCCCGGTTCGTGGAAGTGAATATCCCGTTAATTTTATTATAGGAAGTCATCAGCATCCACGGTTTGCCGTCCCGTACCGCCAGGCGGAATCCTTTTAAGTAAATCTCCCGTAATGCGCGTTCGGATACTCTGGAATCCGAATCCAGCCGGTTGGTTTCCTTATTGTTGCAGCAGAAGTGTTTGACGCAGGCGGCAACGCCCTTTGACTGAACGCCCTTTACCATAGCCGCCGCCATGACACCGGTCAGGAACGGATCTTCGGAATAGTATTCAAAATTGCGTCCGCACAAGGGGGAACGGTGGATATTCATGCCGGGCGCCAGCCAGATATCCATATTGTTTTCCTTAACTTCCAGTGCCGCCGCCATACCGACTTTTTTGACGATCTCCGGGTTCCAGGTGCTTGCCAGCAAAGTGGACATCGGCCAGTAGGTTGCCGGGGCTTTTGCCTGCGCGTGGATGCGGACGCCTGCCGGGCCGTCTGTCGTCATGATGTTGGGGATTCCGTATTTTTCAAGATTGCCGATCCCGCAGGTGTTCGCGACACCGGTATTGGGATGCGGCGTTGCGTCACCCGTCAGACGGATCAGTTCGTCATCGGTCAGTTGGGCAAGGAACCGATCGATCGAAACGGTTTTTGTCGCCACGTCGATCAGTTTATAAACCGTATCGTATTTTTGCACTTTCTGCGCGGTCGGTGAACATTTAGGCGCCGGATACAGACACCGTTCCTTGAAAGGAACGTCTTCATATTTCCCGTCTGCCGTCAGTCGGGAAATCGGCGCGGCGGGTTTGCAGCGTTCCGTCAGTTGTTCAGTAACGATAAAGGACTCCCGGACGGTATAAACGAAATCGATCGGTGCCGCATTCCGCACGTCGGTTCCCAGATAGAACCGATAATCACCCTTTTCCAGCAGGTATGCCGATTTTTTTAATTTTCCGACGTCATCGTAACTTGCCATGTCGGAAACGTGAAAGGTCAGCGTCAGTTTTTGCCGCTCGTCGGGTTTTAACAGTTTTGTTTTTTGGAAAGCGACCAGTTCGCGTGCCGCTTTGCCGAGTTTTCCCTGCGGCGCGCTGAAATATAACTGCACGGTTTCCTTTCCGCAGACTTTGCCGACGTTC
>JAZRWX010000277.1:0-1634 GCA_045599905.1 Acutalibacteraceae bacterium | reverse complement strand
CGCAACACCGCCCGAATCGGTCGAAGCGCTCGGCGTCATGGAAAGTTTTTCCGCCGCCAGCTGTATCGTCGCAGCCGATGCCGCCGCGAAGACCGCCTGGGTCGAACTGATCGAACTGCGTCTGGCACGCGGTATGTGCGGTAAATCCTATCTGTTGCTGACCGGCTCGGTTTCAGCGGTCGGTGCCGCGATCGAACGCGCAAGACAGGAAACCGAAGAACGCGGTATGCTGCTTGACAGCTCGGTCATTCCGCGCCCCGATCAGAAGATCTGGAAAAGCATTTTATAATTAGCATATATCCTTTCCGCGCTAAAACGAAAAGGGAGTGATTATTTGTTAGCCATTGAACGCAGAAATGCGATTTTGGCAAAACTGTCACTGGAAGGCAAGGTCGTTGTCAGTGATTTAAGCCGGGAATTTTCGGTGACCGAAGAAACCATCCGGCGTGACCTTGAAAAACTGGAAAGTGATGGTCTGGCACGCAAAACCTACGGCGGTGCCGTGAAAAACGAAAATTTCAATACCGATCTGCCGTTCCATATCCGTCAGCAGACCAATATGGAAAGCAAGCAGAAAATAGCGGTATTACTGGCCGAAATGATCCACGACGGCGATTATATCATGCTGGATTCCAGCACGACGGCGCTGTGCGTGATCAAAAATATCATGAACCGCAAGAAAATTACCCTGATCACCAACTCTATTGAGATCATGCTGGAACTTTGCAATAAACCCGACTGGACGATCATTTCGACCGGCGGTGTGCTGAAAGAAGGCGGCCTCAGTCTGGTGGGTTATCAGGCGGAACGGATGGTCAGCGGCTTCCACGTCGATATGGCGATCTGCTCCTGTAAAGGCATGGACACCGACATGGGCGTGACCGATTCCAACGAACGCGACAGCGAGATCAAAAAGGCGTTTTTCGCTTCGGCAAAACGCCGGGTCCTGGCAGTAGACAGTTCCAAGTTTGACAAGGCCTCTTTTGTCAAGGTCTGCGGTATCGGTGACGTTGACGTGGTCGCGACTGATGAAGACCCCGGCAAACGCTGGTCCGAACGTTTGCGGGACGCCGGTGTTGAACTGGTTTTCCCGGAAAATAAAAATAAATCTGATTTTTTGGAGTGACAAAAATGAAAATACTAGTAGTAAACGCAGGCAGCTCTTCCCTCAAATATCAATTTATTGATATGGAAAACGAAACCGTACTGTGCAAAGGTAACTGTGAACGTATCGGTCTGTCGGGTACCATTTCTCATAAGGTGCCGGGACGTGAACCCTACAAAGCGGAATATCCGATGCCGACTCACAACGAAGCCATCGCGCTGGTGTTAAATCTTCTGACCGATCCCGAAAAAGGCGTCATCGCCGGTATCGACGAAATCGACGCGGTCGGTCACCGGATCGCGCACGGCGGTGAAAAATACCGTAAGTCCACCCTCATCGATGACGAGGTACTGCAATATCTGGAAGGCATCGTGCCGATCAATCCGCTGCACGGCCCTCCGGCAATCGCCGGCATGCGCGCCTGCATCGCGCAGATGCCCGACACTCCGCAGGTGGGTGTGTTCGACACTTCGTTCTACGGGGATATCGAAGATTACCGTTACATCTATCCGCTGCCGTATGAATACTA
>JAZRWX010000276.1:0-5989 GCA_045599905.1 Acutalibacteraceae bacterium | reverse complement strand
TCCCGAAATCCACAAGCCCCCCAAAACGCCGACCAGCATCACACCCGTCATTTTCAGCAGTTCCCGCCAGTCGATATACCTGAAATCCATGATGACGATCGCGACCGCCGCGATCCACGCCACTACCGTCATGACGGGTTTCGCCAGCGCGATCCCGACCGCCATAATACCAAGCGGCATTGCCAGCAGCGTTCCGCCGAAACCGACCAGCGCCTGAATGAAGATCGCCGCCATGGCGATCAGAATAAACAATATCTGCTCCATCTGTACTCCCCCCTTAAAACGATGCCGCGTCAGACCGCACCCGTACTTTCGGTCAGTCTGCGGATATCAAACCAGAAGCAAACGCCCGTTTCGGTATTGTAAACGCCGCAGGACGTTTCATGCAGTCCGGCAATGGCACTGACAATGGAAAGTCCCAATCCGAAACGGCTGTTATCCCGTTTATGGGAACCGTCACCGCGATAAAAACTCTGCCAGATCTGCGGCATCTGTTCCGCGGAAACGTGACTGCCGCTGTTGGTCACCGTCAGACGAACGTTCTCCCCATCCGGCACCGTTTCCACCGTGACCGTACCGTCCGCCGGCGTATGGGAACGCGCGTTTTCAAGATACGCCTGCAAAACCTGCTCTATCAACAGCGGATCGGCAAAAACGGTCATTCCGGACGGAACTTCGACCGCCGTTTTTACCGTACTGTCACGGAAAATGCGTTCGGTCATCTGTCGTGCCATAACGGACAGATCAAACGGTTCCGGTTTTTTCGTGATCTTCCCCGATTCATACCGGGAAAGTTCCAGTATTTTCAGCACCAGTTCATTCATCCGGCGGCTTTCATCCAGAATGGTGTTGCAGTATTCTTCCCGTGAATTTTCATTCACGTTCAGTTTCAGCCCTTCGGCATAGCCGCTGATAATGGCGATCGGTGTTTTCAGTTCGTGGGAAACGTTCGCGACAAAATCACGCCGCATGACGTCCAGTTCCCGTTCCAGTTCGATTTCATCTTTGAGTTTCGCGTTTGCCGATTGCAGTTGATTCAGCGAAGCGGAAAGCGAGTCGGACATTTCGTTGACCGAGCACGCCAGTTGAGCGATCTCATCCGTCCCCTGCACGCCGACTTTCTGACTGAAATCCAGTTCAGAGAGTTTCTTGGTGATGCGGTTCATTTCGGAGATCGGTCTGGAAAAGCGGCGGGCAAAAACGAACACCCAGACGACCGACCCCAGACAACAGATCACGGCGATCACAAAAATCAGTTCATTCGCTGTTCTTGCGGAAGAAGTGATCAGGTGCATCTGAATACGGATCTCGGCAAAAACGCCCGGATCGATCTCTTTTCGGCAAAGCAGGTACTCTTCCTCCGGCCCGAACCGCCGCCGGGCGGTTTCAAAAACCGCGCCGTTTTTTCCTTTTTCCTGTTTTCCCACTTCCCACTCTTCGTGCTGCATGGAAAGATCAAAGCCGAAACCGGCGTGATCCATCATCTGACTGCCCGAGGAAGTATATAGAATCTGTCCGCCGCGCAGGAAAATTTCGATTTCAAAATGGTATTGATCACTAATGCGGGAAAGGTTGTCCATTGCCGCGCGGGAAAGCGTTGTTCCGTCCATGCCGCCTGCCGAAAGATCGACCGTTTCGATCGCCGACATCTGTTCGGATAAAAGTTGTTTTTGCCGGCTCTTATAAAACGGCACGAGCAACAGTTCGTTTGCCAGCATCAGCACGACCAAAAAAATCACGAAAATATGGGCGACGTTACGGAAAATACGAAACCACAAACGGTCTTTCAGGTGAAAAATCTCTTTCACATTACGTTTCAAGTTTATACCCCATTCCGTAAATCGTTTTCAGGTGGGACACGCCCCAGTCCCCAAGTTTCAGCCGCAGTCGGGCAACGTGGGAGTCCACCGTTCTGGGATCGCCGACGTAGGTGAATCCCCAGACGTGATCCAGCAGTTGATCCCGCGAAAGCACCTGCCCGGCGTGGCGGTACAGATGCAGTAACAGTTCAAATTCTTTCAGCGTCAGTTCCAGCGGTTTTCCGTCCAAAGCGGCAACGTACGCCTGCTCATCGATCGTCAGCCCGACGCTTTCGTTTTGAGCGGCGGCACGCATTCCGCGACTTCGTTTCAGCAGTGCCTCCACCCGTTTGACCAGCACCGCCGGCGAAAAGGGTTTTGTAACGTATTCGTCCGCGCCCGACTCGAACCCGGTCAGCAGATCAAATTCTTCGGCGCGCGCCGACAGCATGATGATCGGCATATCCGATACCTTGCGGATCTCCTTCGTCAGTTCCCAGCCGTTGATTTCCGGCATCATGATATCCACGACGGCAAGATCCGGCGACGCGGTATTGACCAGTTCCAGCGCCTGCTTTCCGTCGGCGGCGCAAAGGGTATCGTACCCCGCCGCGTTCAGAAAATCGCATACCAGTTTCACGATACGTTCCTCGTCATCGGCGATCAGAATTTTCGGTTTTTCCATTTCCGGCACCTCCATGTCTTCAATATGATCGTACCGCACAAATTTCACTGTTTTATAAACAAAATATGAAGAATGAAAAATTCTGCTTTTATTATAACATAATTTATGCTATAATGGTAGAAAAATAATGTGCGGGAGAAATAGCAGTGTCATTTGAACTTGAAAATATCCGTAATTTCTGTATTGTGGCGCATATCGACCACGGAAAATCCACGCTGGCGGATCGGTTGCTGGAACTGACCGAATCGGTCGCGCAGCGTGATATGGAAGAACAGATTTTAGACAGCATGGATCTGGAACGGGAACGCGGCATTACCATCAAAGCGCACGCGGTCACCCTGTACTATACCGCAAAAAACGGTAAACAGTATGAATTGAATTTGATCGACACACCGGGACACGTGGACTTCAATTACGAGGTTTCACGTTCGCTTGCCGCGTGTGAGGGCGCCATTCTGATCGTGGGCGCTTCGCAGGGTATCGAGGCGCAGACCCTTGCCAATACCTATTTGGCGGTGGATCACGGTTTGGAAATTCTGCCGGTCATCAATAAAATCGATCTGCCGTCCGCAGAGCCGGAACGGGTCAAGCAGGAAATTGAAGACATCATCGGCATTCCCGCTGACGAAGCGCCGCTGATTTCGGCGAAAACGGGACAAAATACCGAAGAGGTACTTGAAATGATCGTGCGCGGTATTCCCGCGCCGCAGGGCGACCGTAACGCCCCGTTAAAAGCCCTTGTTTTCGATTCTTATTACGACGCTTACAAAGGTGTTATCGTTTATTTCCGTGTCATGAACGGCACGGTCAAGGTCGGCGACCGGGTCCGCATGATGGCGACCGGCGCGGAATTCGATATTGTGGAACTGGGGCGGAAAAGCGCCACCGGTTTTGTGACCTGCGACTGTTTGCAGGCAGGCGAAGTCGGATATCTGACCGCGTCGATCAAGACGGTTTCCGAAGCCCGTGTCGGTGATACCATTACGTTAGCCGAACGCCCGGCGGATGAGCCGCTGGAAGGTTACCGCAAAGTACAGCCGGTCGTTTTCTGCGGTATTTATCCGCAAGACGGCGCCAAATATCCCGATCTGCGTGAAGCGCTGGAACGGCTGCAATTGAACGATGCTTCCCTGCTGTTTGAGCCGGAAACTTCCACCGCGCTGGGATTCGGTTTCCGCTGCGGATTTTTGGGACTGCTTCACATGGAAATCATCGAAGAACGGCTGGAACGCGAATTTAATTTAGATCTGATCACCACAGCGCCCAGCGTGGTCTATGAATTCCACCTGACCAACGGTGAAACGGTGATGGTGGATAATCCCACCAACTATCCCGATCCGGCGGCGATCGCCGAAGCGCTGGAACCGATGGCAAACGTGCATATTTACAGTCCGAGTGAATTTGTCGGGACGATCATGCAGTTATGCGAAGAACGCCGCGGCACTTATATGGATATGAAATACATGGGCGACCGTGTCGATTTACATTACGTTCTGCCCATGAGTGAGATCATTTACGATTTCTTTGACGCGCTGAAATCCCGCACGCGCGGCTATGCCAGTTACGATTACGAAACCTGCGGTTATGAAAAATCCACGCTGGTCAAACTGGACGTTCTGCTGGCAGGCGAAACGGTCGACGCGCTTTCCTTTATCGTTCATTCCGATAATTCCTACGCACGGGCGCGCCGGATCGCCGAGAAACTGAAAGAGCATATCCCGAGACAGTTGTTTGAAGTGCCCGTTCAGGTCGCGGTCGGCGGAAAAGTCATTGCCCGTGAAACGGTAAAAGCCATGCGTAAAGACGTTCTGGCGAAATGTTACGGCGGTGATATCACCCGTAAGAAAAAGTTGCTGGAAAAGCAAAAGGAAGGCAAAAAGAAAATGCGCAAACTCGGCTCGGTCGAAGTGCCGAAAGAAGCGTTTATGTCCGTGTTGAAACTGGACGAATAACCCACAGAAAGAGGAACCCCGTTTATGTCACAGCATTCCGTCATCCGACGACTGACATTTTTACTGATAACCGCGGTCTTTGCGGTAATATTCTGTGTGTCATGCACTCCCCTGAAAGCGCCGGATCAAACCGAATCTGCCGATCCGACCGATTCCTCGGTTTCGCAGAAAAGCGTCAGTTCCGATACCGTTTCGGAGCCGGTCGACACCCGTCCGGAATACGTCAAACGCGGAAAATTCAAATTGAACGCGAAATACACCGATCTTTTGCTGGTCAACGGAGAAAATCCGCTGCCGGATGACTATAATGTCGAAGAACGGCTGACCACCATCAAACAGAAATACCGTGAACCGGGTTATGATCTGGATCAGATCAACAAAAAGGTCTATCCGTATCTGCGTGCCATGTGTGAGGCCGCCGAAGCGGACGGAGTGCATCTTGCGGTTTGTTCCCCCTACCGTTCCTATGAAATTCAGGAAGTTTTATATAACCGCCAGGTGGATATTCAGATCGCGAACGGCTTAAAACCGAAAGCCGCCCGAAGAAAAGCGGCAACCATCGTCGCAAAACCCGGCACCAGTGAACATCAGACCGGGCTGGCGTGCGATTTCATCAAAGCGGACGACGTGTTTGAAACCATGCCGGCTTTTCAATGGTTGCAAGAAAACGCCGCCGATTACGGATTTATCATGCGATATCCGAAAGAAAAAGAAGCCATCACCGGGGTGATATATGAATCCTGGCATTACCGTTTTGTCGGTATTTACAAAGCGCAGGAAATCAAAGAGACCGGTTTGTGTCTGGAAGAATATCTGGAACAGTACGGTTCGTAATATTACAAAAGCACGGCAGAATTTTCTGCCGTGCTTTTTTATGCGGAAAAACGTTTGAACCCCTCACCCAATACCTCGCCCACGTCGGCAATCACCATAAACGCGTCGGCGTCATACCGGGAAACGATGCGATACATATCGGCGATCTCATGCCGCCGCACCGTGCAAAGAAGCAAGGTATAATCTTCGTTGGAATAACTGCCGGTCACGCGCGCTTTGGTCACGCCGCGCCGCATTTCAGTATGGATGGCGTGACAGATGCCGTCCGGTTTTCGGGTGACGGCAAGGATCATTTTTGCGCGATCCGCACCGTAAAGGATCAGATCGGTCACACGGGTGGACGCATACAGCGCGATGATGGAATACAGTGCGCTTTCCACGTCACGGTAAACCAACGCGTTCAGCAGAACAACGAGCGCGTCGGTGCAAAGGATCACCCGCCCCACCGTCAGATGCGGATACCGGCGGTTGACCAGTTTGGCAACGATATCGACGCCGCCGGTCGTCGCGCCGTGCAGCAGGACAAGACTTAAACCGAACCCCATTGCAAGACCGCCGAATACCGCCGCCAATCCGCGCTGTACCCGTACGGGCGGCAAATACTCGGCAATATTCAGCATACCCGACAGTATGGCGATCGCCGCCGCGGTTTTTAAGATAAATCCCTTTCCAAAACTGCGGAATCCAAGCCACAGTACCGGAATATAAGTCGGATCGTA
>JAZRWX010000275.1:0-3515 GCA_045599905.1 Acutalibacteraceae bacterium | reverse complement strand
AACGCGGCGCGACCTGTGCCAGCACTTTACGATCCGCTTCTTCCAGTTGCGGATGAATCCTGAAAAAGTCCATATTCATTCTCCCAATAACCGGCTTCGCCCAAAAAAGAAAAGCCGTTTTTTTCATAAAACCCACAAACCGACGGGCGACAGCAGACCAGCACCGTTCGACCGTGATTTTTTTGCAAAATGCCGTTCAGCGCCACGGTGCCGAACCCTTTTTCGTGGCTGGCAATGCCGCAGATATAGGCAAAATCGCCGCTGTGACGGGACAGCGCGGCACACTTTCCGCCAATCGCGAAATACTGTGCCCATCCGTGGTTCAGCCGCCGGCAGTGATCCACCGCGAACAGTTCATACGGCGGCAGTTCCAGTCCGTCCACCGACAGCAAACGGTAAACGTCCCGACTGGAAAGTTCTTCCGAAATAAACACGCTGTCGGTCGTGTCGGCCCGGCGGGATAAAATGCAAAGGCGTTCTTTCGGCGCAAGTCCGAGCGCTTCCAACACCGGAAGGTCGGCAAAAACGCGCCGCGGCTGTAAAAAACCGATGAACGCGGTCAGTTCTTCTTTGTCCGCCGGCCCCGACAGAATCAGATCGCCGTCGGTCAGGCAAAGCAGACAGTCATCCTGCCGCCAGACCTGCGTGTCTTCGGGATAACATTCCGCCGCGCAGAGGATCTTCAACAGCGGCAGATCGGCAGCGTCGATTTGCGGCAGTTCTCTGACGGGCGTGATCATTCGATCACTCCGTCACAGATGGCGTTCAGCAGATACCGGGCCAGTTCGGGCAGCACCCGGATATCCCGGATATCGGCAACGCTTGTCGCCGAATGGATATACCGGCAGGGGATTGAAAGGGTCAGCGTGCGTACCCCGTCCCGGTTCAGGTGGATCGCGGCGGCGTCATTGCCGCCCGTTGTGGCGGTTTTGGGTTGACATAATATCCCGCTGTTCAGCGCCGCTTCATACAGCGCGCGGTCATAAACCGTGCCGCCGTCCATGAAGGAGACCGCCACGCCCTGCCCCAACCGGCAGACCTGCTTTTCGGGCGGAACGTCGGAAAGATCGGCGGCGGTCGTCGCTTCCAGCACCAGCGCGAAATCGGGATTAACGGCAAAAGCGGCGGTTTTCGCGCCGCGGCAGCCGACCTCTTCCTGCGTGGAAAAAGAAGCGTAAAAATCATATTCACTTTCCTGCCGCAGCAGAGTGATCAGCGCGGCACAGCCGACACGGTCGTCCAGCGCTTTACTGCGCACCGTATCGCCGACCTGCGCCCAATCGCCGACGATCACGGCACGGTCTCCCGGCGAGACCAGGTCCAGCGCGTCACTTCTGTTTTTGGCGCCGATATCAATATACAGCGCTTCGGCTTTGGGCAGTTTTTTGCCCTCGTCCCCGTGGGTCAGGTGGATCGGCTTTCCGCCGATGATGCCGGGCACGGTGCCTTCGATCAGGACACGCCGCGCCATCAGCACCGACGTGCTGATGCCGATGGGGGTGAATTTCAGAAAACCGTCGGGGGTGACGGCGGTGACGATCAGTCCGACTTCGTCGGTGTGGGCGTCGATCAGCACCTTTTTCGGGGCGGGTTTTCTGCCCTTCTTGTGGCAGATGATATTGCCCAGCGCGTCGATCTTCCAGTCGCAGAATCCGTCAATTTCGGCAAGGATCAGATCCCGCACGGCGGTTTCGTCACCGCTGGTGGCGTCGCACGCGCACAACTGTTTCAATAAATCAATCATCACACACACCTCCCGACAGAACGTACTGTTCCAGCAGATCGACCACGGCGGTCATATCGTCCAGATCGACCACCTCGGTATCGGTGTGCATATTGCGCAGGGGGATCGAGATCAGCCCTGTGCGGATGCCGGTTTTGGTCAGGGAAATCACGTCGGCGTTGGTGCCGGTGGAACGTCCCATGACCTCGGTCTGGTAGGCAATGTCGTGATCCTGCGCCAGCAGGATCAGTTTTTCGCTGATCGCGCGGTCCAGAACGGGGGAACAGCCGATCATGCCGCCGCCCGAAAGTTTGCCGCATTCATACGGATTCACGTCGGGACCGTCGCCGAAACTGACGTCCAGTACAACGGCTTCGTCGCAGGGGTTGGCAAAGGCGGCGGTGCGTGCGCCGCGGCAGCCCAGTTCTTCCTGATCGCTGAACAAAAAGGTGATATCGAGCGGCAGTTCTTTGCCCGAAAGGCGGCGTGCCAGTTCCAGCAGACAGACCACGCCGGCACGGTTGTCCAGCGATTTTCCGCTGACCCGACTGCCTGCCAAAGACACGGCCTGCATATCATAGGTCACAAGGTCGCCGGGGGCAATGCGGTTTTTCGCTTCGGCACCCAGCAAACTATCCAGTTTTACGGCGCTCACGTCGGTGTACTCCGTTTCGCCCGATGCCAGATGCGGCGGCGTACTGCAAAAGACCGCCGGCAGGATACCGTTTTTCGTGTGGATGTTCACCGGTCTTGCCGGCAGGGTGCGCGGATCGAATCCGCCGCATTTCGCCACGGTCAGAAAACCGTTTTCGTCCACGTTGGTGACGGTCAGCGCGATCTCGTCAATGTGCGCTTCCAGTAAAAGCGTGCGCTTGCCCGTTCCCGCGCGTTTCCCGATCACGGTATTGCCCGAACGGGTGCATTCGGCATATTTTTTCAGTTCGGCTTCCGCCAATTCCGCCGCGGTATGCACGTACCCCGTACAAACGGCGTCGGAAAGGGAAAATAACAGTTCTTTCATGGTATCACAGTCCGTTTACGATTTCTTTGAAGAAGTTGCCGCGTGCCGCGAAGTTGGGGAAAGCGTCAAAACTGGCGCAGGCGGGACTCAGCGTTACCACGTCGCCCGGAACGGCGGACGCGTGCGCTTTGCGGACGGCCTCCTCAATGTTTTCCACCCGGATGATCTCGGGTGTGCCGTCATATCCTTCGTATGAGCGGATGGCGGCCTCGATCTTGTCGGCGGTATTGCCGCACAGATACAGCGTTTTGACCTTTTCCACCACGTAAGGCGCCAGCGGATCAAACGGAATATGTTTGTCATATCCGCCCGCGATCAGAATGACTTTCTGACGGAACGCCTTTAATCCGGCGATGGTACGGGTCGGACTGGATGCGATGGAATCGTTGTAATATTTCACGCCGTTCAGTTCACGCACCAGTTCAATGCGGTGTTCCACCCCGGCGAATTCATGCGCGACTTTGCGGATGTTGTCCACGCCGACGTATCCCCATACGGCGGTAATGGCGGCAAGATAGTTTGCCACGTTGTGGTCACCGATCACGGCGATATCGTCCCGGTGCAGGACCGGCACGTCCATGCCGCGGTAGGCCATGTGCAGCATACCGTCGGGCGCCAGCCACGCGCCGTTATGCAGTTTGCGTTCCATGCTGAATCCAAGCGACTGTCCGCGCACAAAGTCACGGAACCCTTCGGTGATTTCGTTGTCCCGGTTGAGGACGGTGCGGGAAAAGGCGTTCTGATGCAGTAAAACGTTCTTTTTGGCTTCCA
>JAZRWX010000274.1:0-7398 GCA_045599905.1 Acutalibacteraceae bacterium | reverse complement strand
CAGATTGAATCCGCCGCAATCGCCGTCCACGTCCAAAATCTCGCCCGCGGCGAAAAGTCCCGGCAGACGATGTGACATCATGGTCGCAGCGTCAAATTCCGCCGTGGAAAGTCCGCCTGCGGAAACCTGTGAGTTTTTGAATCCCGTTGTTCCCGTTACGGTAAACGGAAACGCCTTGATCGCTTTGGCAAGGCGTGAAAGATCGGCATTTTGCAGATCAGCGACCGATTGACGCAGACCGTAACCGCAGGATTTCAGCATGACCTGCCCCACCCGTTTATTCAGCAGACCCGTAAAGAATTCATCCAACGTACGGGTATAAAGAGTGTTGGAACGGTATTTCAACAGTTTGAACAGCCGATCCGGCTCATAATCCGGCATCAGATCGATCTGCACCGTATACTTTCCCGGTGTCCGTTCCACAGCACGGGAGATCTGCAAGATCGGCGGACCGGAAAGCCCGTAATCGCAGAAGAGGATCTCGCCCGACTCACTGCGGACCGCCTTTCCGTCACGGCAAAGCGTTGCCGTACCGTTTACCTTGATGCCCTTTAACTGGCGCACGGTATCAGTATCGGTTTTCAGCTGTACGATCGCCGGGGTCGGCTCGACCGCGGAAACGCCCATGCGCCGGACCATTTGCAGTACACTGCCGTCACATCCGAGGACGGCACCGCCCGAAAGCAGACCTGCGGCGACCAGCACCGTTTTAGCGGTAACGATTCCGCGGTCGGTCTGCACCGTATAAACGTTATTCTGCCGCTCGATGGCGGTCACGGCCGTTTCGGTGCGAACTTCAACGCCGCAGGAATCCACCGTGTAGCGCAAAGCGTCCACGACCGAAGACGCCTGCAATGAATAGGGATATCCGCGCCCTTCCGCATCAAAAGTGAAAACCACACCCATTTCGGCAAAAAAATGCTCCGTAAAAACACGGTCATAAGCCGAAAAAGCGGTTTGACAAAACTGCGGATCTTCACCGTGATACCGCTGCGGCTCAATATTCAAATTGGTGATATTGCACCGTCCGTTGCCCGTGGTGATCAGTTTTTTGCCCACACGCGGCAGACGTTCCAGTAAAACGATATCCAGCGACGGATCGCGCTGAGCCAGCCCGATCGCGGCGCAAAGTCCCGCCGCGCCGCCGCCGATAATTACCGTATCGTATATCATGCGATCAATCCCTTTCTTCGTAAATTTCGGCAAAACGCGCCATGAAAGAGGGGGGTTCGCCGCCTGCGTAAAGATGCCCGAGATCCCCGAAACCGTTACAGCGGAAAACAGCAACGCCTTTTTCGCGTTCTTCGGTGGAAAGGGTGGTCAGGGACGTGGGTAACGCGACAAAATTCTGCCATAAGGTCAGCGGCGAAAAGCCGAGGATCCATGAAATCAGCACACTTTCAATGCCGAAATGACAGAAAAACACGATCGTATCGGTATTCGGGCGCACCGCCTTGAAATAGTTTCCGTCACGCACGTAGCCGTGATCCGCCAAAAAACGTTCCAGTTCCCCCGTTACGCGGCGGTAAACTAACGCTGTGGAGCCGGTCTGCATAAGGTCGGTGTTGATCCAATCGTCCTTGTGATAAAGCGTATCGTTATCCCGCCACAGTTTCGGCAGGAGATCCCACGGGATCCGCGGTTCATTCGTTTCGGGATCGAGAATATTGCCGGGGAATTCTTCCAGCCAGTCCAGTACCGGCGCGGTACGCCCCGTGCGTTCCAGATATTCTTTCGCGGTATCTTTCGCGCGCCCCAACGGCGAACAGTAGACCTCGTCGATCTTCATGCCGCAAAGGCGCTCCGCCAGCAAATGCGCTTCACGCCAACCCTTTTCGGTCAGGGAGTCGATCGCGTAATCGGGTTCACCGTGCCGAATAAAAACAAGATTCATGATTACACCGCCATTTTCCTTTGTTATCAGCAATATAATACCATAGAAACCCTTTTGCCGCAACCGTTTTGCGAAAAATGTCGGAAAAAATTGTTTACATTCCGTTTAACATTTGTTTCGCATTTTATGATATAATGTATACAGTAATACAATCGGTCGCCGTACCGGGAAAGAAGGGAATTACCCATGAACAGAACCACCGAAAAAGATTATTCCGCAATCACGCCGCAAATCTCATCGCTTGCCGAACGTTGCGAGCGGGACTTGCGGATTGATCCGCAGTTGTATCTGGAACACAAAGTCAACCGCGGTCTGCGCGATGTGGAAGGACACGGCGTATTGACGGGGCTGACCGAAATTTCAGAGATCATTTCCAAAAAAAACATTGACGGAAACGAGATCCCCTGCCCCGGGAAATTATATTATCGGGGGTACGATATCGAAGACCTGGTCAGCGGATTTACAAGCGACCGCCGTTTCGGTTTTGAAGAAACGGTTTATCTGCTGTTATTCGGTGATCTGCCGAGTCCAGACGAATCGCGGGATTTTCTGTCGCTGTTAAACGGTTACCGTTCCCTGCCGAATTCCTTTGTGCGGGACGTGATCATGAAAGCGCCTTCGGACAATATCATGAATTCGCTGGCACGCAGTGTGCTGACGCTGTATTCGTATGACCGCAAAGCAGATGACACCTCGATCGGCAACGTACTGCGGCAGTGTATTCAGCTGATCGCCGCTTTTCCGCAATTATCGGTATACAGTTATATTGCCTACAACTACTATATCAAAAAATCCGACTGTTTCTTTATTCACGAGCCGCGCGCCGATCTTTCCACCGCGGAAAATCTGCTGTATATGCTGCGCAAGGATCAGTCATACACGCCGCTGGAAGCGCAGATCCTTGATCTTGCGCTCGTCCTTCACGCCGAACACGGCGGCGGTAACAACTCGACCTTTACCACCCACGTTGTCACTTCGTCCGGCACCGACACTTATTCCGCTGTCGCGGCGGCGCTCGGTTCACTGAAAGGCCCGAAACACGGCGGCGCGAACATGAAGGTCAGCGCCATGTTTGAGGATATGAAACAAAACATACGGGATTGGGAAGATCGTGACGAGATCGCGGAATATCTGCGAAAAATCTTAAACCGGGAAGCGTTTGACCGTTCCGGTCTGATCTACGGGATCGGCCACGCCATCTACTCGGTTTCGGATCCGCGCGCCACCGTTTTCCGCGAATACGTCCGTCGGCTTTCCAAAGAAAAAGGGATGGATCGGGAATACCGGCTGTATTCCGCTGTCGAGGAACTGGCACCCGAAGTGATCGCCAAAGAGCGCCGGATGTATAAAGGCGTCAGCGCCAACATTGATTTTTACAGCGGTTTCGTGTACGATATGCTGGGACTGCCGCGTGAACTGTTCACCCCGCTGTTTGCCGTCGCGCGGATCGCCGGGTGGAGCGCCCATCGCGTTGAAGAACTGATCAACGCCGGAAAAATCATCCGACCGGCATACATGGCGGTACAGCCGCGCCGGCAGTATGTTCCGATAGAAAAAAGATAACAATAAATCAGCGCCTGCAACAAAATTGCAGGCGCCTTTTTTAACTCTTTTCGATTTTCAACATATACTTGACATCCGGATCGATCTCGGTCTGATCCACCCCGGTCGAAGCGTATTTTCCGTTCGCGTAAAACGCCCAGTAACAGCCGTCTTTGTCATAATCCGCCGTTATCCCGTTTACCGTTTTGACGTACAGACCGTACTGCTGCTGTTCGCCGTCGATCAGCCCCAGTTTCTGCAATGCGGTGCCGACCGTTTTTTCTTCGGTCGATACCCGGAAATCGGTTTGTTTTCCGTTCCGGTCAACCACCGAAAAATCAAACGAGATACTTCCCGTGCCGACTTGCGTGACCGAAGCGGTCGCGACCGGCCCGGACGATCCGCTGTCTTCATTTTTGCCGCAGGACGCCGTCGAAAGTACCATAGCCGCAATCAGTACCGCGATTAACCCATACGACAAAACCGTTTTCAAAAACCTGTTTTGTTTCATGTGTTTTTCTCCTTTTTATCAATTAACGGTCAAAGACACCGGCACTCGCGGTAAAGGGACCGTCATCGGGGTTCGGTCTTTCGGCTGATGCCTGCGTTTCCGACCTTCTCAAAGTTTTCTTTAATGGCGTTCATGCTTTGCGGCAGCATATACGGAAACGGTCAGCGGCAAATACGGCGACGGGCTCGCGCAGGAATTTCACCTGCTTCCCGGTAACCCCAAGGCAGTATAGCACATTCTGAAACAAAACACAAGCGGCTGTTGTCAGATGTCCAGTACGATTTCCAGACCGTAATGGTCGGAAACGAATTTTCCGTCAACCATATCATTGATGATCCGCTGAGATACCGGTTTGATTTTTGAATTGACAAAACAGTAATCGATATGTTCGTTCGTGATGTTTTCCGGGTCATATCCGTGGTAGGTCGTCCGCAGATCCTTAGCGGTCACGGCATTGACATCGGTAAAGTATCCGGTCATTTTCCGGTACGCCGGACTTTCGGGGGTCATATTGAAATCCCCCACAATAAAGGTCGGATCGTCGGAGATCTGCCGGCTGTACCGATAGATCAGTTCCGTGCCGGCGACCTGTCCGCGATCCCCGAAGCCGAAGTGGGTATTCATTACCATAAATGTTTTCCCGATTTCGGCCGATGAAAGAATCGCATAGACGCACATTCTGTAACAGTCGCACAGTTCGTCCCACCCCTTGGACTCCACGGTCGGGGTGTCCGACAACCAGAAATAGCCGGTTTTCAAGCATTGGAATTTATCCTTTCGCCAAAGGATCGGACTGGATTCGATATCCACGGTGGTATTGCGGTATTTGTTGAAAAAATCATAGCGATCCAAAAAGTCTTTTTCAATATAGCTTTCCCACTGGGGACGGTATTCCTGAAATCCGATGATATCGGGTTCCAGCGCGTTGACCACCTTTGACAGACGCGGTGCGCGTTCCGAAATCGAGTGACCGTTCGGATCATCGCAAAAACGGATATTGAAACTGACAACTTTCAACTTCATGCTTTTTCACCTTGTTCTTTCGCCGTTTTCTGCCGTCCGATCTGATCGAACGGAACGGCTTTGATGCCTTCACAATCCTCAAAGACCGGGGCATCTTCACGGAAGCGGTAATCGCCGTTTTGCGGATCCCGGAAAAGTTCATCCATCATTTCCGTGATATAAAACGGGTTATTGTCGACCTTACTGAATTCATACACCTTATCGCTGATCGGACCGATCTCGAAATCATCGTTGAATATGATATTTTCGCTGACGGTACTGCCTGCCGGATTCGGCGGGAAGTTCGGATCATCCACCGCATTATAATCGGTGTTGAATTTCTGCATCTGCGGATACTTTTCTTTCCATTTACCCTTGGTATACGGTGTTTCTTTCAGACTCTGCCACATTACGCCGTCCACTTTGGACGCGGTAAACCAATCGCCCAAAAATCCGTCTATGGCACGCTGATCGTACGAAATGGCGTTGCCGGCACCGATGATCACGTTATTCCGGACGTCCAGATCCCGTCCGCCGCCGAGGAACAGCGCGTTTGCCGGAATATTGACCAGTACGTTACCGTATACCGTATGGCCGGACAGCGCGTCATCCAGATAAATGCCGCTGGGGCGGTGATTTTCGGAACCGATATCGTGAATGTAATTATAGCGGATCACATTGCCGTAACTGACCCAGCTTTTGCCGGAATAAAGCGCGCCCGCGTCGTCCGACTGCAAACAGACTTCGTAAATATCATTATATTCAATGGTATGGTCGTTCCCGTACCAACCGACCGCCATGTGCGGCGAGCGGAAAATTTCATTATGCGCGCAGGTATTCCCCACCCCGCGCAGGCGCACGCCCGCCTGATAGGTCTGATATATTTCGCCGAAATCGTGGATCAGACAATTTTTGCAGACGTTTTCCCCCGGTTCCAGCGTTATGCCGTTACCGCCCGACAGTTCCACACCGCCTTTTCCGGTATGGCAGATTTCACAACCCGATACTTCACCTTTGTTTCCCTGCAACAAAATGCCGAGATCCGCCACGTTTTTCACCGTGCAGTTACGCACGGCACAGCGGTTTCCGATCAGGTCGATTCCTTTTCCGCGCGTTCCCTTGACGGTCAGGTTTTCAAAAACGATATCATTCGTACCGCGTGCGGCAATCACGGGAGCGGTCGTCAGCGACAGGTCGATCACCGCGTTTTGGAGGTCTTCCGGCGCGTACAGATACAGCATACCGGTTTTGCGGTCAAGATAAAATTCACCCGGCGCGTCCAGTTCTTCAAAAACATTATAGAAATAGTATGGCGCGTCGGTCTTCGGCTCGTATCGGCTGGAAAATTTCGGTGAAAGTGTCCGCTTTTCCGCGTTGAACGCACCGATCGGTGAAGATTCGTCCGCCCAGTCCTGACCGGGATAGCCGAACATCCACACATCGTCAAAATCAGCCCAGCCGACGATCCGTTTTGCCAGTTTTTCGTCGATCGAATAAACGACCGGTTTCGGATTCCGCACCGTTTCCCAATACGGAGTCTTGACGTGATCAAACTCGCTGACCTGACCGACATCGATCACCTTACCGGTGTTGAGCCATTCGCCGCTATCCGGGTAGCGTGCCATGGTCATGCGCTGATCGTTAACGAACAGTTCGCAGTACAGATCCCCCACGTAATCGCCGTCATACTTATCGGCGGTGGAAAAATTACCGATGGCATATAATTTACCCCAATCCTTTTCGGTCAGCCCCAGTTTTGTCAGATCGGTACAGATCACGTGATCAACCGCCGACGCCGGCAAACGGCGGCGCATTTTTTTGTCCTCCACCTTGCCGAAAGCGGTCGGATCCAGTGTGATACCGCCGTTCAGAACAGCCGGTGCTTCATCAAAACAGCCGTATACCACGGGACAGGTTTCGGTGCCGCTGTCTTCGTCAGAAAAGGTCAGCGAACCGACACGATATTCACCGGGTTCGATCGATACCGTGATCTGTCCGTAGTTTGACTTATCGATCTTACGCACGGCGTCACGCGCTTTTTCCAACGTCAGAAAAGGTTTTTCACGACTGCCGTCGTTCTGATCGCCGCCGTGGGTCGAAACATACAGGATCATTTCTTTTTTATTCTGTTTTCCACCCGTTTTACAGGAAGTATTCAACATCATACAGCACACCGCCAAAACACAAAAAAATGAACGCAGGATCTTTTTCATACAAACACCGCTCTTTCGATACTGCCACTATTATAACAAATCCCCTGCCCGTTTTCAATCGGCTTTTCGGAAAACTTTGGATGATATCGGGCATTTTGTAGGTTTGTCAATGATGTGTTACACAAAAGGGAAAGCGAATAAAACCTGTTTAGGAGAGCGCCAGTTGAGAGGGCGCATAGGGAACTCATTGTATTGACGTTGTCGAACAGCCAACTGTTTTTGAAAATCTACAAAAG
>JAZRWX010000273.1:0-1818 GCA_045599905.1 Acutalibacteraceae bacterium | reverse complement strand
GATCTTGGAAAAATGGTTCAAAGCAAATACGGAAAAACTGGACGGCAGAAAAGTGGCCATGACCGGTGCGACCGGTGGACTGGGGGTCTGGTGGTGTCGGTATTTATTGCGGCTTGGCGCGGATCTGATTCTGATCAACAGAAACAGCCAAAAAGCCGAGGCACTGAAAATAACACTATGTTCGGAATTCGATAATGCCGCGATCACTTTGGTAACGGCGGATATAGAGAACATTGATGACGTGGAGAACGCTTGCGGTCAGCTGGAACAGATCGGTTTTGATATTCTGATCCTGAATGCCGGAGCGTACGCCGTACCGCGGTGCAAGACTGCCGTTGGATACGATAATGTTTTTCAGATCAATTTTGCTTCACCATATTATATGGTGCGGCGGCTGATGCCGTATATGCAATCGGTTCATGCCCACGTGGTCGCCGTCGGAAGTATTGCCCATAATTATTCTGAAAGCGATCCTGGTGATTATGATTTTTCTAACCGTACGGCGTCTAATAAAGTATACGGCAACGCGAAACGGTATTTAATGTATGCTTTGTATGAATGGTTCAAAGACCGGCACGACGTAACACTTTCGGTCGTTCATCCGGGGATATCGTTTACGGGAATTACAGACCATTATCCGAAATGGCTGTTTTTCTTTATCAAACATCCGATGAAAGTGATTTTCATGCGCCCGGAAAGGGCAGCACTTTGTCTGTTGTGCGGCGTGTTTGAACCGACCGGATATATGGAATGGATCGGGCCGCGGCTGTTTGACGTTTGGGGACTGCCCATAAAACGAAAACTGCGTACCTGCACGGAATCGGAAAGCGGACAGATCGCCTTGCGTGCCGAAGAAATTTATCAAAAATGCGTACAAAAAAAGACCGTCTGCTGACGGCCTTTTTTACGTTTATTCGTCAAACTGTTTTTTATAACCGGTATGGTCAAATTCCTGCAAAAACGAATCCCATTCTTCCTGCGACATTCCTTTGGTATCACCTGAACGGTAGCAGTTCCATAAGGACTCTACGGTTGAGTCATAGATGGCTTTATCCTTGCGCTTGGCACGAATGTAAATTATGCCCATCCATACGCCGAAAGCGGTGATCAGCAGAACCGGGAGCAGATTGCGCCAGTAAAAGAAACTTTGGATACCGAAAAGATAATGATAGTCGTCCAGCGTGTAAACAACCGATTTGACCGCGCGTAGATAAAATACAACGTTGACAATGGCGGCACTGGCAGACAGAAAACATCCGATGGGTTGTAATGGCAGTTTTATGATCGCGGCGTTTGAAAAATAGGTCAGCACCAAACCGACAATGACCAGACAAGTGGTGATCAGAACGGGAAAGAGCGTCCATTTTACACTGTTGAAAACAGTGGAATAGTTATCATTTGTTTTTGCTTCTGCCAGTTGAAGAAATGCTCCCGCAATGTAGAAAAAATTGAAAGCAAAGAAGTATATCACAGACAACAGCAGTAACACGTGCAGCGTATTGAATAATGAAGATTGCGGTGTTGCGTATTTGATGTTGTGTTTGTATTTGTATTTTTCGATTGCTTCAACAATGATCTTATTTTCGGTTTCTGCCATGATACACGTTCCTTTCCGCCGATGTTTTCATTATTATACATGATTACCGCCGGTATTTCAAGCATCATTTCGTAAAACTGTGTAGGTTTGTCAATGATGTGTTACACATTGGAGAAAGCAAATAGGACCTGTTTAGGAGAGCGCCAGTTGAGGGGACGCATGGGAAAATCATTGTATTGGCGTTGTCGAACAGCCAACTGCTTTTTAAAATCTTCAAAAGA
>JAZRWX010000272.1:0-7125 GCA_045599905.1 Acutalibacteraceae bacterium | reverse complement strand
GAAAGTGTACGGCACAGGTTGGCTTCGTTTGGGCGGATATTCTGACTAATTTAGAACGTGTAAGTGATCATTGCTCCAATATCGCAGGATGTGTCATCGTCACTGCCGAACATAATCTGAATGTTCACGAGTCCCTGCGTGCAACCCGTCACGGAAATGAAAAATACGATGAGATGTTCCGCACGTATTCGGAGAAATACACGGTGTTTGAATAATCAAATCAATAATAGGAAAGCGGCAGGATTACAAAAAATCCTGCCGCTGATTTTATGCGTAGATTAAATCGTTGTTGACAATTTCGGTCGCTGTTGCCTGCACAGCATTCATTTGCTGTACCCAAAGCATTTGGTCTTCTGCCTTGAGTGTTTCGGTGATACCATCCTTTTCAGCAAGTTCTTTTACCATCCGAAAGAACATATCCTCTGCCTGCTCATTGATATCGGCAAGATAATCGTACAACTTTCCGCTTGTCAGCAATTCATAGTAAGCCACTTTGTGATGCTTTTTCAAATATCGTGCGTGTCGTTGTCCCCCAATACCGATTTCAATCTCTTTTTCGGCAGGTAGCAGATTAGGCAAATAGTAATCTCCAACCCTTGTATAAGTTCCACCCATTCGTTCAAATAATGATTTCATTGCAGTTTCCTCCAAATATATTTTTAGATTTTCTGCAACATACCGTACCGATTGTCTTTACCACTTGTTTTCAAAACCTTCGTTACGGCACATCATCATTGGAAGAGCGTTTTTCTTTTACCCATTTAATAAACCACAAAAAACTTTTGAAAGCCGTTAGGGGTATATTCTTGATAGCGGCGATCCTGCGGCAGATTTTCCGCATCATAAACGATTGCCCATTGATACGTCCCGTCCGCCTTGATTCGATGATACAAATACTGATTGTTCATAACCAATTTGCCGTTTTCAGTGCAATCATCGTGTTCGGCATCATACAAACAATGATCCCACCCACCGGCGAATTTTCCGTTTCTACAAAGCATCGGCGCAACAAGTAACTTTTTATCTTTTGTCACCGCAAAATACAATCCGTTATCGGAATCAATTTGCAAAACATCCACCGATTTTTTAATTTCAAAGTTTACCGTATCATTTTCATGTTCAAACGCCTGCTTGGCGGTTTTATAATACTTTGTGGTGAAATAAAATTTGCCTGCTACACCGAAGGTGATACCTTGGGTTGCGATCAATAAAACCAAGATAACCGCCACACAAAGGCCGATAAATGTTTTCTTCTTACGCATAAACCACTCCCCTTATATTATCATTTCATCACATTCGGTCAGCTTTTCGGCGTGATACAGCACGGTTTTTACCTCGTACCGACCAAAGCGGAAATCTGCGGATGCCGTACCGACCGCAACAGCAATTTCGGCATCTGTTTCGCTTGCGTTATACAGCCGCAAAGCAAAGCCGTCGGCCGATTCGCACTTTTTGAAGGCTTCGAGCGTAATATTTTTATTACTGATTTCAACCGTAAACGGTGTAGGTTTGGCCGTTGCATCCGGAAAAACATTGAGTGCATAAGGCGGCTGATTAAATTCATTTGCCAGCCGGCACCACTCATTTTCTGCCGCAGGAACAAGGCGGAACGAATATTGCAGCCAACCCTGATCAATGCGCTTGGTAAAGCGATCCGGCTGTAGCAGTGGGCGATCCGGAATCGGGTGGGCACAGTATCCGGCGCCGCGGATCAGCGACAGATACAGCGTACCGTTTTCAAACGAAGAACCATATTGGCAGTTATTCAGCACCGCCAAGCCGCCGTTGCCGTTTTTCATCGCCACAAACCGCTGGGAAACGCATTCCCTACCGTCCATATACAGTTCCTGCGTACCGAACGCCGTACCGCCGACAAACGTACCGGTCTGCGCAAGCGGCACCGCAAGTTTCAGCATACGGTCAGCATCATTGAAGAACACGTCGGCCAAAACATCGACCGCCGGATTGTTTTTGTAAATTCGGTATTCCAAGCGAATGAGGTTATTATCCTTTTCAAAGAACGCTTCCACCGCGCGGTAGATTTCGCCGTCCTCGATCACCTGAATCGGCTTCATTCCACGGAAAACCCCGTCGGTCTTTTGGCACAGTGTGAACGGCTGCGGCTCGGTTCCGAGGCGTTCCAGTTGAAAATCCCCCATTGCCCACGGGTCGGCGTTATCCTTGAACAGCATCGGCAAAACCGGTCCGTTCAGGTAAGAAATGCCGTCGACACAATACTGTGACAGCAAGCCGGTTTTTTCGTCGATCACAACGGTTTTATGGTCGTCCTGATAACTCAGCGCATTTGTTTTTTCAATTTCCTGCTTCGGACCGAAGGTGACCTCCACATCAAAGCGATTGATCGACAGCGGGTTTAATTTAGCACGGAAAGCGACCTTTTTGCGCCAATCCAGCGTCAGATTACTTTCCTCTTTCACGATCTGCATTGGCAGTTTTTTGCCGTTTTCGTCCACAACGTCCAGATGCGAAACGTTTTCTTCATCCCAGTTTTGATCCGCCAATGACAGCTCGCAGGTCACCTCGGTTTCCCACGCATAGGGGTGCGGATTGAACACCAAAATCGGGTAAGTCCCCTCCCGTGCAGGCTGCATTTCGCGCGAAAGCGCATACAATGCGTGCGAGCGCAGGTCAATTAAAATTTTCATCCCGTGACCGATGACGTTCAGCGCATTTTCTTCACCCGAACGCACCGACGTACCGGGCAGAACATCGTGAAATTCGACCAACAGCAGGTCTTCTACCGCTTCATCCAACTTTTCCTGCGGATAGTCCATCAGACCCTTTTGGGCGGCAAGCGAGCAAATCTTTTCGGTCAGATAAAAGGTGTTTTCCAGTTCGATATACTTTGCTTTCAGCCGGCTCATCGTAGTGTAGCAACCCGGCATAGAGGTCAACAGCGATTCGCGATAGACCACCTGCGGGTCGATTTTGGCAAAAAACGTTTCCGGCGTGGAATGCAATATTTTCATTTCACCCTCGGCGATCATTTTATCAATATCCCGCAGATCTTTTCGGGACGGTCCGCCGCCGTGGTTGCCGACGCCCCACAGCACGCAGATAACATCATCGTTTTCATCGGCACGGGAGATTTTATCCTTGATCCCCTCCACCGCGTGGCCGAGGGCCGTACCGTAGGTGAATTCACGATTGACCTTGATGCGGCTGCCGTCAAAGCCTTCCCACCAGAACTGATTGGCGCCGATCGGGCAAACCGACGGGTACGGGCGGTGAATGATATAGCCTTCCTGCCCGCATTTCGCCATAATCTGCACAAGACCGCGTGTATGACCGAACGAATCGAAGTTGGTGGCAACCGTGGGCGCTTTGCCGAATTCTTCCATAAAGAATTTACGTCCCACCATAATCTGACGGACAAAGCTTTCGCCGCAGGGCATATTGCAATCGGGCTGCAGATACCAGCCGCCCATGATATGCCACTTGCCGATATGCACCAATTCCTTGATTTTGGCGTACAAATCGGGATCGTATTTCTTGATATACTTATACAGTTCTACCTCGTTATGGCAGAAGATGTAGTCAAATTCTCCGCAAAGATTTACCGCAGAACGAAAGGTCGAAAGCGCCGTAAAGATACCTTCATCCTCCGTCCATTGCCAAATCGGGTCGATGTGTGCATTACAAATCAAATGAACTTCTTTCATGATTTATTCCTCGCGATTTTTGCCGTTTCCTTACCGAGGAAAGCCTCGAAAAACGGTTTTTGCTTTATATCAATTTAACAATATCTATCCGAATTTGTCAAGGCGGATTTCAAAAAAGAGACGCCCTGCCATTCAAGCAGAGCGTCGGTTTTTGATAATTATATCAGTTGTTGTTCATTAATCATCAATTTGAATTCAAGGCCCAGTTTTTCGGCGGCTTTACGGCAAAGGATCATACGATCCAAAAAGATTTCAAAATAATCCATTACCGAACCGACGTGGGTATCGACCGTAAGCTTCAATTTTATGAGCGTATGCGCTTCGTTGATTTTTAACTCAGCCTTTTTGACCGAGTAATTCACCCGGTCGTGGATATCAAAACTGGTGATATCCTGATTGCGCACACGACTGCGGCGCACGTCGGATTTATCGGCCAGAATCAATGCGGCGGCCAATTCGTTGACGGGTTGACCCGTTCCCTCATCGTGATTGCCGATCGCCGTGGTGATAATGGCGATTTCATCGGCCGGGAATTTGCGTTCCTCCAACAAACGGAAGGCCATGACCGCACCGCTTTGGCTATGCTCGACCCGATTGACGAGATTGCCGATATCGTGCAAATAAGCGGCAATTTTCACCAGTTCCACTTCCCGTGCGGGATAACCCAGTGTTTCCAAAATATAGCCGGCCTTTTCAGCCACCGCTGTCACGTGGGCAAAGCTATGCTCGGTAAAGCCCAGGGCGATGAGCGAAGCGTCCGCCTGCGTGATATAGGTCTGAATAGTCGGATCTTGTCGGATTTCTTCGTAAGTCATTGATTCACCTTTCCGCCGGATGCCGCTTAATGCTCGGCTCGCTGGGGACGAAGCATCAAGTACCGCACAACATCTTTTACATTGATGTTTTCATAAAGCACCTTATAGCACTGCTCGATAATCGGCATTTCAATCCCGTTCTTTTCGGCCAGTTTATGTGCCATTAGGGCGGCATAATAACCCTCGACCGTGCCAACCTGCGCCAAAGCCTCTTCGACCGGAACGCCCGAGCCGACCTTGAAGCCGAAGCGGTTATTACGGCTGTGCTGTGAGGTACAGGTAACGACCAAATCGCCGATGCCGGTAAGCCCCGCAAAGGTATGTTCCTTCGCGCCCATGCACACCCCGAGGCGTGCCATTTCGGCAAGACCGCGGGTGATCAGCGCGGCTTTGCTGTTGTCACCCAGACCCAGTCCGTCGCAAAAGCCGGCGCAGACGGCAATAACATTTTTCAACGCGCCACCCAATTCAACGCCGATCAGGTCATCCGAGGTGTAGACACGCAAAAAGTCGGTCGACATTAGATTTTGTACGATTTCGGCAATCGGATAAGAAGACGATGCCGATACAATCGAGGTCGGCATTCTGCGGGAAACCTCCTCTGCGTGAGAGGGACCGGACAGAACGGCAGTGGGCACGTCCGGCAATTCCTGCCGAATGACCTGAGAAAGACGCAGAAGCGTGTTTTTTCCAAGCCCTTGGAAACATTCACCACAATGCCGAAATCGCTTTGCAGAGCCAATTTTCGCGCCGTTTCGCTTTCACAATCTGCGACACAGTTGCGACAGTATACTGTTATCTCGTGGATTTACTTTGAAAGATGTTCAAGAATGGTTAGGGCACGCAAATATCTCGGTAACAGCAGATATATACGGTCATTTAGATTTTTCACGCAAAAAACTATTGCTGACACAATGGCTGATCTTTTATAGAGTGTTAGACAAAGTGTTAGAAACGGCACCGTTTTTTATTTTGCAAAAAACAAGAAACCGCCTAACCCTTTTGTTTAAGCGGTTTCTTATTGGTGGAGACGGAGAGGATCGAACTCTTGACCTCATGACTGCCAGTCATGCGCTCTCCCAGCTGAGCTACGCCCCCGAAAGCAAGATTTATTGTAACACATACAATTTGAAAATGCAAGTGTTTTTTTTAATTTTTTTATAAAATTATACTTGACATCCTGGGAAAATCGGGTATAATAGATTTGTTGCCGCAAACAATGAACATTTTGGGGAATTGTGTAATGGTAGCACGACAGACTCTGACTCTGTTTGTTGGGGTTCGAATCCCTATTCCCCAGCCAAAAAGTATCGATCTTTTGATCGGTACTTTTCTTTTTATACGATAAAGGGATTCGAACCAGCCGTTAAGAAAACAGTCCGGCGGACTGTTTTTAGGCGTGGGCAACGAGCGCCGGGAACGAAATTCCGCCGGATTATACCGAAGAAGCGCTGACGTTGGCAGGCATCTGGAAATGATACTCAAAAATTTGTTTTTTCGGTGATCAATAAGACAAAATCCGACTCTGCTTTTTGGCGGGGGTCGGATTCTTTTGTAAAATTATTGTGAAACGGTTGTAATCATAGCAAAAACATGTTATGATAGTAGAAAATTCTACTATTAAGAAGGATGGCAATGAATTATCAGACGCTCAATCTCTTATTTCGCTGCAACAAGGAATTCAGCCACGAGAAAATTCGCCGGCAAGAATTAAGCGATACCGAATGTATGATCTGTTCCTACATCTATTCGCATGAGAACTGCTCGCAGGACGATGTTTCGGTATCGCTGAAAACCGATAAGACGACGATCGGGAAAGCGCTTGCATCGCTCGAAAACAAAAACTGCGTTGTGCGGAAACAGGACAACGCCGACAAGCGAATCAAGCGGTTATCGCTTACTGATACCGGGCAAGAAAAGGTAGCAAAACTTGTCGATATTCACAATAACTGGCTGCGCGATATTATGACCTGCCTTTCTTTGGAAGAACAAAAGCAATTTGAGAATTACTGTGAACGGCTGTTAGCCGCCGCGGAAAAACTGACAGACAACGGAGGAACCCACCAATGAATCACGAAACAAAAGCATCTGCCATTGAATCTTTCAAAACCGATTCTATCCTGAAAATCGTTGTAAAAAACAGCATTCCGGCACTGATCGCCATGATGATGGTCATGGTCTATAATCTTGCCGACACTTTCTTTCTCGGCCTTACTCATAACGATCTGATGGTCACGGCGGTGTCCTTTGCAACACCGCTGTTTATGATTTTCATGTCGCTCGGTACCTTGTTCGGTGTGGGCGGTACTTCGGTCATCTCCCGGGCGCTCGGTGAAGGTAAAACCGATTACGCCAAGAAAGCATGCTCTTTTTGTTTGTGGGCATGTGTTGCCGTCGGCGGCATAATGATGGCTGTTCTTTGGATATTCCTTGACGACGTGACAGTCATGCTCGGCGCAAGCGAAGAAAGTATGAAATTAACAAGAGATTACCTTGCTATCGCTATCGGGTGCGGTATTTTTTCAATGATTTCCAACTGTTTCTCGTCTATCGTCCGTACCGAAGGAGAGGCAATGAAAGCCATGACGGGAACACTCATCGGCAACCTGCTCAATATGATTCTCGAC
>JAZRWX010000271.1:0-3832 GCA_045599905.1 Acutalibacteraceae bacterium | reverse complement strand
GTCATCGCAGGAAGAAGGGAGGGGATTCAGACCATCCGGAAGCGGACGGGAGTTGATTTTTATGATTTTTTCCATTCGCGCTGCCTCCCCCGCAATAACGATTTTTCCAACCGGCCTTACAAAAATCAGCAACCCCGATTTCATCGGGCAATTATCCTTTTGCACAAACCTTTTATCAAAAAAACTATACTTGTATACATTTTAAACATATTATATCATTTCGAGGTTGTTTTTTCTTGCTATTTTTTGAAAATAATATGCTATTTTTTGAAAAGCAATTGATTTTTTCGCAACCGAATTATATAATAAAATCACAATATGCCCCGTAAAAAAACGATCAGAGGTGTTGGTATGTACGACGAAAAAGGCCGCCTTTTCTTCACCATGGACGTCACATTCAACAGTCGGAATTTTGCTTTCAAATGGGAATACAATACATCCTGCCCCCTGCATAAACATGGCGATTATTATGAGATCCTGTTCGTAACCAAAGGAGCTTATATCAATGTGTTTGACAATGTGCCCGAAGCAATTCCGGAAGGGACTATTCTGCTGTTCAATGCCGAAACCGTACACGAATTTCACAGTACCGGCAAAGAAGACAGCCACTTTGTTTTTGCAGGCGCACGCGATTCTTTTGAACAATTTACGCTGCTGCACTTTCCGGGAATCAACTTTTTCAAAGACAGTCCGTATACAAAAATAACACTATCCGAAACCGAAAAAAACTATATGACCGAATTAGCCCAGCTTTCCGGACACCCGAAACTGGGAAATATCTACATTGATCTGTTTCTGTATAATACGCTCGCACAGGTATTGACCTGCTACAATACACCAAACCCCATCTGCGACCGCTACGTTTTTGACATTATTGAAAAGATCAATGATCTGACCTATATCCGAACACCCGTTATGGAAATCTACAATAATTACCCCATTTCGGCCAGTCATTTAAGCAAGTTATTTGAAAAGCGAACCGGCATGGGCATTAAAAAATTTCAGGTCAAGCGAAAAATGGAATACGCCGCGAATCTGCTTTTGCAAACCGACAAAAGCATTACCGATATTGCCGAAATACTTGACATCGATTCGTTAAGCCACTTTATCAATCTGTTCAAAAAGACCTACGGCATTTCCCCGTCAGCCTATCGCACCCGGCATAAAAACGATTGACGCAAAAATGCACCACCTTACTGAAAAGTGGTGCATTGTATCAGGTTGTGGTCAATAACACACAATGTAAACAGCAAATTGATACGGTTGTATCGGTTTGCTGTTTTCTTTTTCGTTAAACGACCGTCGGAAAGCCCTTTATTATGGGAGTTTCAAAATACGGGTGGTGCATTTCGGTTTTCGGAGGAAGGGCCTATTCCCTGTTTTGGCGTATAATAAGGTATTCGTTACATTTCACAGACACCATGGTTTACCGTTTCATATATCATTGCATCCACGCAAAAGTAAATACAAAACAAAGAAGCAACCCTCCCTTTGAACACAGACCGTTCAAGGGGAGGGCTGCTTCTTTATGAAATCAAACAACACTGATAAACAAGGCAGATTGCGCGGATAACGTATATCCGCCATCAGTCGCGGCTGTTTCGCCGTAACCGTATAACTTTTCACCCGAAAGCGCGGTCTTATAACTGACTGTTTTGTCACCCGGATTGATCATGATCAGGATCTTTCCGTCTTCGTTTTCACGGGTATAAACCAGCGGATAACCGGTATCGGTGAGGAACTCGATTTTCGCGTCGGCTTGCAGCTGCGGATGGGCTCTGCGGATCGCCAGCAGTTTTTTCACTTCATAATACAGTGAATTTTTGTCTCTCTGCTGTGCCTCTACCGTCGGAGTGTCTGCCGACGGATCGATCGGCAGATACAACTGTTCGGGAGCGGCCGTCGAAAATCCGTAGTTCGCGGAAGAGTCCCACTGCATCGGTGTACGGGAACCGGTTCTGAAATATCCGCCTTCCTTACTGGGGACGTTTTGATACTTCATGCCGATCTCGTCGCCGTAATAGATAAACGGACAGCCGGGCATGGTCAGTATAAACGCAAACGCCAGCCGTCTTCCGGGATCGTCTAACTTTTCACTGATGCGGACCTGGTCATGGTTGCCCGACGTAACGCAGATATAACCGCTGCCGACTGATGCCTGATAGAGTTCCCGATAGGCAGAAATGAAATCGGCGATATCTATGGTCGCGTTCTTCGCGAAATACGGAGTATCATCCCGGAACAGATCCATATAATGCGTCGGACCGAACGGCAGCAGGAAATCCATATCAAACCCTGTGTTTAACGCCAGTGCCGGATTACCCCATTCGGAAACCATCGCGGCTTCGGGATACTTTTCATCCAGAAACGCGCGAACCTCATTCCACAGTTTGGTAATGCCGACAGCATGAGGATCGTTTTTGACCAGTGAAGCCGCCATATCCACACGAAAGCCGTCACACCCGATATCCAGCCAGAAAGACATTACGTCCTTCATGGCTTGAAACATTGCGCGCGGGCCTTCGGCATCGGTCGGAAGCTGCCCGGAACTCTCCTCGTGGACTTTTTCTGATCGCAACAAAAAATACGGACACCGCAAAAGCGATGTCCGTATTTTTTGGCAGGGGCAGAAGGGATCGAACCCTCGGCACTCGGTTTTGGAGACCGATGCTCTACCAGCTGAGCTATACCCCTATATTTATGCCCGGAGATGGTGGGCCATCAGGGACTCGAACCCCGGACCAACCGGTTATGAGCCGGTTGCTCTAACCAACTGAGCTAATGGCCCGGATTGGAGCGGTAAAACTGAACCGCAAATGTTATTATACCATAAATCCCCGGATTGTCAATATATAAATTCAAAAATAACAAGAAATCTCCCGAAAACGCTCCCGGACCGGTCGGCGACCTTTTATCCCGTTCCTTTCCATTCGACAATCGCTTTCGGCAAAGCAAAAATTTTTGTCATTTCGGGAAAGTGTCGATAACGCGCTTACTCGCCGTCTTCCACGGCGTATACGACGTTTTCAACGGTCAGCAGATCGACCAAATTGAATTCCGTGCGTTTATCAATGACGATGATCAACCCCAAATGACCTTCAAATCCGCTTTTCGGCGCAACCGTCTGCACCACTGTTTTTTCCCGGATAAAATCCTGCAACTGACGGATCACTTCGTTGGTACGGTACATATCGTCGATTTCGACATAGATCACTTCGGTGGTCTTTTTATGCTTTTCAAATTTCGCGAACAGAATAATGGTGATCAGGAACAGCACCGTTACCACCACCGCGCCGGTGTAATAACCGTAGCCGATCGCCACACCGATAACACCCGTTGTCCAAACCCCTGCCGCCGTGGTCAGTCCGGTGATCATGTTATTGTTTTTCAGAATGATCATGCCGGCACCCAAGAAACCGACACCGGAGATCACCTGCGCGGGGATGCGGAAAATATCACCACTGTTCCCCAGCGTATCGACAACGTACAGACTGGTCATCGATGTCAAGCAGGCACCGAGGCACACCAGAATATGCGTCCGCATTCCGGCGGCTCTGCCGTGACGGGCGCGTTCACTGCCGATCAATCCGCCAATCAGCACCGCCAAAACCAATTTGAGCAATAATTCCAACAATACAGGTAATCCTTCCATTCAACCGCACTCCCAACAGATATATTAAAAAGATAGTAACTATTATAGCAAAAGGCGTTCTGTTTGTCAAAACAGAATTACAGAAAACAGAATACACCCGGAGTAACCCCCGGGTGCTGTAAAGTTTATAAGCATTGATCAGAATCCACCGCCGCCATGGGACGTACCGGACGACGAACT
>JAZRWX010000270.1:0-8338 GCA_045599905.1 Acutalibacteraceae bacterium | reverse complement strand
GATGAGAGTATACTACTCTCGATTTAATGGACGGCAATATTCGCTTTATTCTTGAAGACGATGAAGATAGGATCGTGTTTACTTATCCGGGCGGAATGCTGATCGATGTCGGTAAAGCATCGGTGAACGGCAAGTATTAATCCCAAAGAAAAAATCCCATCACGAAAGTGGTGGGATTTTCTCTTTGGGATCACGGATATAAAACGCCCTGCGTGTGCAAAATTTGAACAGAAATAATTCCCGAAACGGTTTTATACCGATGGGCAACCTTTGACTTTTGTATATTTTTTTATACAAATATGTATAAAAAATTGTATACATACCATTTGAAATCAGTTATAATGTACATATATAATCATGCGTTGTATAAAAAATGAAATTCGGACGGTCGGCGGTGTTGAATTCTTCGTATCCCGTCATACCGTTATTCACAGCGCTTTCAGCTTATGTCAATAAGCTTTATATAAATCTCATTTCAAACAGTAAGGAGAATAAGTTATGAGAAAAATGCTTAATAAACTTTTTGCAGCTGTTTTGTCTCTCAGTGTTCTTGCAACGCTTTTCGCGTTTCCGACAACGGTCAGCGCGGATACGGACGATCTGCGTTTCAATGCTGACGGTAAATTCAAAATCGTCATCTTTTCTGATACGCAGGATCGCTACGTGGTGCACCCGCGTCTGACCCAGATCATGACGCAAGCCCTGCGCCGCGAAAATCCGGATCTAGTTGTGTTCACCGGTGACCAGACCGAGCAGAACATCCAGGATCCGGAGGTCGATTTTAGAAGATCTTTGGAACAGATCCTCGCGCCCGTGGTCGAAGCCGATGTTCCGTATGCGTTCGTATACGGCAACCACGACGATCAAAGCGCCGTCAGCGGTCAGCGTACCGATAAGGAAGCCATGCTGCGGGTTTATCAGTCGATCGGTGACTGCCGCACGACCGATCCCGCACCGTCCATTTTCGGTACCGGTACCTGTAATATTCCGATCTACTCTTCCGACGGCAATGACATGGCTTTCAACCTGTGGATGGTAGACTCCAATACTTACCAGAATCCGGCAAACGCCAGCGGCGGTTACGATAACCCCCACGCCGATCAGTTGGCTTGGATGCAGGCAAAACAGGCGGAAATCACTGCGGCAGAAGGGCATGTTGTGCCATCTTTCGTGTTCCAGCATATTCCGATGCCGGAAATCTACAACCTTTTGAAGGAAGATTCCAACGGCGGAAAAACCTACAACGGCAAAAAATATGCCTTGCAGGCGGCCGAAGGCGTTTCCGGCAGAGTCGGCGAATGGCCCTGCCCGTGCTATGACTATCTGAACACCGGCGAATTCAATGCCTTAAAACAAATGGGCGGCGTGCTGAACGTCTTTACCGGTCACGACCATTTGAATGACTTTTACGGCACCTATGACGGCATCACCATGACTGCCGTTCCGGGTATGACCTACTTAAATTACGGCGATGAAGCCGTCCGCGGTTACGGCGTGATCGAATTAGACGAAAACGATCTTGAAAACTACGGCTATCACTCCGTGAAATTCACCGAATTAGATGAAGAAGCTCACGTGGATGAAGTTTATGACGATTACGATGAGATCACCTATGCCGATCTGAAAAAGAACGGCACCAATCTGACCGCCGATGAATATACCATCAATGGCGGCCACACCTTTACCTATGACGCTACCTCGGCTTCGAAATCGGCGGTGTTAAAGGTCCGCTGGATCGTCGGCGAAGAAACGGGCGTTCAGTTCTCGTTCGACAAGTCCGGCGACGGTATGTCCTACCCGTTCGGCGTTTGGGTCAAAAAACCGAACACTTACAGCGCAGGAGCGACCGGTGCGTGGCATTTGAAACCCGATGCCGGAAGCGCCGGATTGGTCGATTTGGCAAGAACGGCGAAACCGGGCGACACCTACGATATTGAATTCGGCCGTTTGAAGGTCGTTGAAGGCGCACCGGAATTTGTCGGGCAATACTACGTTTATTTGAAAGTAAACGGCAGAATGATCGCTTCGGGTTATACTGCGGTTGATGCGAACGGTGGCTACACCTCCAATTCGAACGATTGTCACGTTTCCAACGAAATTCTGTTCGCTGACTGGGGCAGCAAGGGCAATAAGATCACTGCCATTCCTGCCGACGTTGTCTATCCGGAAGAAGACATTTTCCATGTTGACTTTTCGCAGGGCAACAAGGAACTCGGCGGTCTGCCTTCCATTGCGGGAAGCGGCTCGACCGTACAGTATAAGAAAGATACGACTTTGAACAGACAGGTCGCTGTTTTCAACCGTTCTTCCGGTCTGGGTTACACCATTCCGAACGGCGCACTGAACATGATGCAGGACGGTTACACTTATGAGATCCTGTATAAACTGCCCAGCGTACCTGTCGGTGATACCGACCTGGCTTCCAGTATGGCAGGCGGCGGCTTCGGTACCGAATATTCTACCTCTGCCGGCCGTTTCGACTACTGGCAAAGCTTTGAAAATGACTCGAAGGATTACCGTTTGCTGTATCTCGGATCGGGTTCAAAGGTGACCAACCAGTGGGTCCACGTGGTCGCTGTTTGGAATCCGGAAGCGAACGGCGGAAGAGGTCAGCTGCGCGGTTTCGTCAACGGTAATTACGTTGACTATTCCAACCCCGATTCCAACGTGTTGAAATTCAACAGCAACAGTTTCTATATCGGCGGCAACACCAATTCTTCCGGTGCTTTCCGTGACGGTACGGCTTCCGAAATCGCCTTTGTCCGCATCCGTGATAAGGTCTGTTCGGATGCCGAGATCCAGGCGCTTTATACCGACGCTTTGACGCCGCTGGAAGGCGGAGGCGGTGAAGAAGGCGGCGACGAAGACGACGATACCGAAACCTATGATACGTTCGATACGTTGACACTTTCCAATTTAGGGTTAGATCCCGGAAACTTTGCCAATTCTCTGACTTCCGGCTCGAAAACCTATACCGGCGATTCCACATCCCATTCTGTGGTACTTAAGTTCAAGTGGAATGCAACCAACCATTTGTCAGAAGCGGATGCAACCCTTTTCAACGTAAGCTTTGACGCAAACTGGAACTACGGTAAATTCGGCATCTGGGCGCGTGCGGATCATTTCTACTTCTGCTATCAGTTGTCAGATGAGCTTTCGTCAGCCGATCGTATCATGACGCCCATTACGTCCGGCACGCACGATATCGAACTCGGCCGCAAGCTGGTTACCGGCGGTGACAACCAAGGCAAGTACTATGTGTATGTAAAAATTGACGGTGAAATCAAAGGACAGGGTTATACCGATATATATACATCGGACAGGTATGTAGATGGTGATAAAAAACCTATTCAAATGAACAATATCGTTTATTTTGGCGGTGCACAGCTTGCCGATCAGCGTTTTGCCGACGTTGAAATTCCGGAAAACTACGAAGCATACGACGAAATCACCTATGAAAACCTGAAATATGAAGGTGCACCGGTCGGTGACTCGTTCAATCTGACGGGTGCCAAGACCTTTACCTATGACGCTACCTCTCCGTCCTATTCCTACACCTTCAAGTTCCGCTGGACAGCAGGTAATCTGCCGAGATTCAACCTCTATCCGGATCAGAACGGCAGTTTCCCGTTCGCGTTGTCGGTCAAAAACCCCAATAAAAATGACTTTGGTGCAGCGGCCGGCCCGAACGGTGCATGGGATATCAACCCTGCGAAATTACCCATCACGCAGGCCGCCGAGACCCTTACCACCGGCAGAACCTACGATATCGAATACGGCCGTTTGAAGGTCGCAAACGGTGCCAACGCCGGTAAGTATTATATTTATGTTAAGGTCAACGGCGAACTGGTCGCCAGCGAATACTTTGACGGTGTTACCAGCGATTACACTTATCTGCACAACAGTACTACCGTTCAAATGAATAATACGCTCACCTTTGAGGTTCACGGGGTTTCCGGCACCGTCATCAGCCAGACCCCCGAAAACGAAAAGTACGATACCTATGACGAAGTGTATTATGAAGACTTCTTAAAGGACGGCAGTCACTTGGGTGCTCAGACGGCATTGACCGGCTTGACCCCGTTCACCTATAACGGTACTTCACCCTCACACTCGGTCGTGTTGAAGTATGGCTGGACGACAGGGGATCCGGCTAAGATGAACGTCTACCTCGATGTGAACGGGGCGGGCTCTTATCCCTTCTGCCTGTCAATCAAATACCCGAATATGGGTACGTTGGGTGCAACTGCCGGCCCGAACGGAGCATGGCACATCGACCCGTCCAACAGCGCGAATATCATCCAAATGACCAAACCGCTCACAGTCGGCAAGACCTATAACATTGAATACGGTCGCTTGAAGGTGCTGAACGGTCCGAACGCCGGTAAGTATTTCGTTTACTTAAAGGTTGACGGTAAGGAAGTTGCCAGTTACTATTACGACGGCGTTGCCGCAGACGGTACTTATAAAAACGGTACCCAGATGACCTATAACTTCTTTATTGAAGAATACGGTTCTGAAGGCACCCGCATCCTGCCTTTCACTGAAATCGATCCCGAAGAGGAAATCGAAGACGATTCTGATCCGGATGCGCTCTACTATTCTTACGATGAAATCGGTTACGAAGATCTGATGTTCGAAGGTCGTCCGGTTGGCGAGTATCGCGCAATGAACAGTTCCAACCTCCTGACCTACAACAAGACTTCTCCGACAAGTTCTGTCATTTTCAGTTATCGTTGGACGGTCGGCAGCGTTCCGAAGTTCCAGATCTCCTTCGATAAGACGGCCTCCAACGCGATGGACTATATGTTCGGCGCGTGGCTGCGTAACGAGGATGATTGCCCGAACGGCGATTTGTGGCTGCAGCCGGGTATTGCCCCGCACCACTATTTAGAGGAACCGCTCAAGACCGGCTCGAAGCACGATATCGAATTTGCCCGTCTGAAAGTCAAGAACGGCGAACACAAAGGTCAGTACTACCTCTACTTCAAGATGGACGGCGAATTGCTCGCCGAATCCTATGTAGCGGCGGGCGTTGTCGATAAGAACGGTCAGTATGTTTCGAATCCGAACAACACCACCTGCACGCTTTCCAACGAAATTATGATGACATTCTGGGGCAGTGAAGACAACATAATTTCCGCTATTAAGGATGAAATTCTTTATGGTGATGCGGATAACAACGGCACCATCAACGCTGCCGACCTTGTCAGCATGAAACAAATTATTTTGGGGTTGGAAGTTGTGGATGAACAGATCGCAGTTCTTGCGGATATGAATCAGGACGGCGAAATCGACGTCCGCGACGTTGTGGCTTTGAAAAAATATCTTGCCGTACCGTCTTCTTTGGATATGATTTCTCTGCAAGTCGGGGCGGACGCTTCTCAGCGTACCGTTGTCTGGTACAGCGATAATACCGACATTTACTCGTTGCAGTTAGCTGAAAAGGCGGATATGACCGGTCGCGTTTTCCCGACCGAACATCGTGATTTCGTGGCTTCGACAGCCGCGCAGGTCACCTCGGTCGGCGGCACAACCACCAAGATGATCAATCAGGTCGCCATTGACAATCTGCAACCCAATACCGAATACGTTTACCGTATCGGCGCAGGCGAGCAGTGGTCGAAGGTTTACAGCTTCAAAACAAACGACTTCAACAGCGGCGAATTTTCTTTCATCGTAGCCGGTGACGCGCAGATCGGTATGAGCGGCTCGGTTGAAAACGATACCGTCGGCTGGACGGATACGCTGGAAAAAATCAGCACACTTGCGCCTGATGCCAGCTTTATGTATGCAATGGGTGACCAGACGAATGAACCGTCTCGGATACAGTATGCTTCGTTCTTCAGCCCGGATGCGCTCAAATCGATCTCTCTTGCAACCGTTGTCGGTAATCACGAACTTGGCGTCAACTACGGCAACTTCTGCAAGATGCCGAATGTTTCCGAATACGGCGTTTCGTCGCAGATCGGCGCCGGCAGCGGCGACTACTGGTTTATCTACGACAACGTTCTGTTTATGACGCTCAACTCCAACAACATGAACGTTTCCGAACACGAACAGTTTATGACCGAAGTTATCGCGGCTCATCCGGACGTTCGTTGGAAGGTCGTTTCCATGCACCATACGCTGTTCTACGCAAGCTCGGGTCACGCAACCGAAATCGATCCGTTCCGTGCGGAAATGGCACCGGTATTCTCGAACTTGGATATCGACGTGGTACTGTCCGCGCACGATCATAACTACGCGCGCAGCTATATGATGAACGGCACCACTCCGGTCATTCCGGCAGGCGGCGTACCGTCAAGTGTAACCAATCCGTCCGACGGCGAAGTGCTGTACGTCAGCTTTAACTCGTCGAGCGGCAGCGGCTACTGGACGAATAAGGATTATCCGTACATCGCTGTCAGAAATCAGGAAAACGTTCCGCAGATTGCTACCGTCAACGTAACGGATACCGCGTTCACGATCACCACTTACCGCACAAGCGATATGTCGGTTGTCGATCAGTTTACGATCAACAAGACTGAATAAGGAAATCCGAACAGTTGCCGAAAGCGAAAAATCGGCATAACGGAACAACGGTTATTTCCGTAAAGTAAAACCCCGGTCGAAGTAAATGCACTTCGACCGGGGTTTGTCGTTTCCGGATCTGAAAGACACGATCTTCAAAAATTATAACTGTTCAAAAGCGCGGACACCTTTGGTACGCATCCATTGATCGAGCCAACGCACGACCAGTGCCAGCAGAATAATGCAGACGCACAGGAACTGGTAACCTTCCAGTTTGTTTCGCAACAGATAATATCCGCCGCCCACAAGGATCGGAATGATCCAGCCGGCAAGCATGGCGATCAGTACGTTGGTGCTTTGTTTGATCGGCGTGGATTCATTTGTCCAGGTAAGATTCGGACGCAGAATTCCGAGCATCAGCCCGAACTGCGCGGTAAACTGTACGTATATCCAGATAAATGCGATATTCAGGACGGTCATGGTGAGATCCTGCTTCAAAATCAGACAGCAGGCAATATTACAGATCAGCGCCGGAATGATATCCAGCCATACGTGCAGGTTCTTTTTGGCGTTCAGAATGTCAATGGACGGGACCGGCATGGTGCGGATGATCCACAGATTTTTTCCTTCCAACGATACTGACGGGGTAGAGATCACGTTCATTCCGGTGATCATGCAGGTTATCGCAAGGATCCCGATCGGAACGATGGCTTCCGCTTCGGGCAGCATCATTTGAAGTACGGTCAGCAGCCCGTTGACCGTGTCCCGTTTGATCAGTACGATCACGGGAATGATCAATAAAAACAGAATGCCGAGTCCGCCGTTAAGCATATAGGTCGGGCTGGCGGTAAAGCGTTTCAGTTCGCGGCGCAGCAGGGCGGATTTCGATCCGTGTGCTTTTTCAGCCACGCCTTTGTATTCGACCTTCTTCGTGCCGTTGTCGGCGGTGGCAATGCGAATGAAACTTTTGGACAGTATCCAAAAACAAAGGGCGGCAAGCACAGCGGTCACACCGCAGAAAATCAGCATGGCGCCGATTTTTCCGTCGGCGGCCTGCCCTAACTGGTAAATGAAATTAGCCCATGTTTTTAAGGAATTTCCGATTTTTTCACTGTTGTTGATCAGCGATTGCAGCAGGTCGTTCATATTGAAGCATACCAGATAGTATAATCCCAAAAAAGCGACTGCGATAATGGCGGTCAGAATACCTTTGTTTTTCAGCCGTTTGGCGATCAGCGCCACCAGCCACCCTAACAGGCAGGTCAATATCGTTACGAAAAGGGAAATGATAAAGATCAGTAATATGCTGAAAATGATCGAAAGTACCGGCGTTCCGCCGATGATCAGCCGGCAAACGACCGTCGGAAACCATACACTGCCGCTGTACAGCAAACTCATACCGTAGACCAGTATGACGCGTGACAGCAGAATGGTCGCGGGCGGAATGGGCATGGAAAGCAGAAAATCATTATCCTTTGCGGAATAAAGCGCGGTAAAGGTGTTGAACACACTGCCGAACGTTCCGAACAAAATGGAAATCATCGCCATTAACGAAAAGTACAGCCAGCCCGCGCCGATCCCGATCAGGGAATCACCCATCATGAACGCGACCGCGAAAAAGACTCCGCACAGGAACAGCATCAAAAAGGCGAGCAGTAAAAAAAGCGCGGCCGTTCCGCCTTTGGAACGTGCTTTTCCGTTTTTGGCGTTGACAAAATAGGATCGGAACAGTTCCATGAACTGTTTTCTGATCAGCGTTTTTAACATCATTATTCCTCCAATTCAAGGAAGACCGATTCAAGCGATTCGTCGCCTTTGACTTCTT
>JAZRWX010000269.1:0-4029 GCA_045599905.1 Acutalibacteraceae bacterium | reverse complement strand
TGGAAAAAATCATAAAAATCGCAATTTGTTTCTGTTGCGCGCTTTTGCTGTCAGCTGCCATGCCTTTCGGGGCGTTCGCTCAAACGGATGATGAAACGGTTGAGTGTATCGGCATTACAGCACCTTACCGGTACAGTGATTACGGCAATGTCTCTTTTCCGGTGTTTTTCGATCGTAATATTACCGACGCGAATTACAAACATGTCGCCTGTTCGGTCGACGTGTTGAAATCTATGAGTTTTTGGGATAATCCGGCTATGACTTCCGCAATTGCGGATGATTTGGAACGTACCGGTGTGATCGACAGTATGAACGATTGCATCGAGATCAACGGGAAAAAGGTGCGGGAGTGGCAAAAGACCAGTCAACTTGCCTGCATGATTCTGGTGGGTGAGTTAGGCGACTGTGCCAAAATGAATATCGACTTTAACGGCGCGATCGACGAAGTGCGGATCGATGATCTCGATCAGCGGTTTGTCATTACGCTGTATCGGGGACTGATTTTCCCGAACGGACGGCGTCTGAAAAACACACAGACTTTCGTGTATGATCCCGCAGTCGGGACGTTTTCCGAAAAACGGGGGTCCGATGACGCGGAGAACGCCGCTTTTTCGGCCTTTTATAACGGAACGGCGTTAAATGAAACGTATAATATTGTGGATGTCCATAGTAGCGGTTTTTCACCCGATAATCTGTGTGTATATCCCGAAAATTCCGATACGGTGATTACGATCGAACCGCAGTTCAAGAAAATGCGCAAGGGGTATAACTACATATATATTACTGCGACTGCACCCGACGGAGTGAACAAAATCACAAAACAGGTCATTTTAAATAACGTCTATGTGAAACCTGCTACGAAACGGCAGATCGTGATGCGGTATATTAAGTTGGGCGCAATCGTGCTGTTAACTGCGCTGTGTATCATATTGGGGATTCTGCTTATCCGCAGAAAGAGGGTTCGCCGATGAAAAAACGAATTTTCCGCGGGATCACCGCGCTTCTGCTGGTTGCGGTTGTGACCCTGTGCGGTGCCGGCTGTGAAAAAGCAGTGACCGCTTCGTACATCTACGAAAAACAGTGTGAGACCGGATTGTATTTTTACAGTTCCTCACCTGAACTGGATCGCTTTTTGAACGATTACTTTGACCGACATTCCCGCCGGAACGAAAAGACCGCTATTAACGGGATGCAGTTAGGTACCGAGGGGTCGTCGTGGAAAGCGTGGGACGCGATGAGCCTGATGTGGTTTGACAGTACCGCTTCCAATTTTCGGCAGGACAGTTATATGCTGATGAAAAACTGGCTGTTGTCCGAAACGGTTGATGATTACGGGTACGCCTGGACCGAGGCCGAAAGTCTTGAAGTTGCCAACGAGGGACCCGGCAATAATACGTTCGGGATGGGCTGGCCGTTCCCGAATTACGGCGGCAGCGGGGATTATGACTGGGACTTTAACAGTTACGCCGATCCTGAGGGCTGGTCGGTCGGCAGTGACGGCACACTGAAAAGCGTCGTTGCCGATGGTCTGTATCAAACCGAACTTTCGGGCGCTACCTACGTCACCTTCACTAAAAACAATCGAAAGGGGAAAATCTATACCGAAGAATCTCCGTTTCTTGAATTTGATATCCGATGGGCATTGGATACGGTAAGTGCGGATGATATCTACGTTAGTTGGAAAACCAGAAACAGCGATCAGACCTACACCGTGAAAGCGTCGGATTATTCGGTGCTTTCTGCCGATGACCGCGCGGTGTTGAATAAGCATTTCTATCTTGCCATGTATCTGAATGAGCATTGGGGGACCGATCAAGTCGTTACCGATCTGTCGCTGACAGTTAAGGCGAAAACCGGCAAGACCCTTGACGGCAGCGTCAATCTGAATTTTGTGCGCGGCAATTACGATTCCCGTCAACTGGACAACGGTTACGCCTATCTTGAAGCCGCTAAAATGTATTACGAGTTTACCGGCGATACGCAGGTGCTTCAAAAGGTACTGGGCAACTGTTTGAAGATCACGGCGTTCATGGTCTATAATCTTGACGGGCAAAGCGGTCTTTGCGATCTGTCAAAGTTTGTCGGACACGATGGCGGTATCATTGACGACGGCGTGGCGCACACGATTGCCAGCAGCTATTGGGATGTTCTTTCACTTTCGCCGAAATCACTGTACGCGCAGACGCTCTACTACCGTACATTGCAGGATATGATTTATCTGCTCGGTGCGGCTGAAACCGAGGGGATTTCCGTTCCCGAGCAGACCGTTCAGCTGTTCGACGGCGGCAATCATTCCTGCACACTTTCGGTCGATGAATTGAACCGCTATTGTAAAATGACAAAAGCCGAAGTGACCAAAGAGGTCGATAAAACCACTCGTACCGGATTTTTTGATCCCGAAAAAGGCAGATTCATCGAGGGCTTTAACGGACGGGGAGAGGTCGTTGATTACGGCTCCACCGTGTTCAACACCATGGCGCTTTGGGCGGGACTGGCCACCGAAAAACAGGCAAAATCAGTCACCGAATGGATCGCCGGAAAACGCACCGTCAAAGGAGACGATTCTACCGGAAAAGATATTTATGCGTTCCATTTCGCACCCCGCGTCACAACCGTGAAAAACGCCGTTCAGTACACGGCTGGACACGCGCCCGAAGCAGGTTATCCGTTCGGTACTTCGGTGCAGGACGGCGGTGCGATCGCTTTCACTTCTTTTTATGATCTGATGACGCGACTTGAAACCGACGGGGTCGACAATGCGTTTGGGCGTCTGTCGGAAATCCGGGATTGGTATCTCGACGTTTATGATTATTCGGCTAAAAGTTTCGGCAGCAACCAGTTTTATCGTGCGTACTATCAGCAAAAAGGTATCAACTTACAGGGAGGCGGCACGGCCGGCGCCTTGGGACTGGATACCGAGTTTTTGGAAAACGCCATTCTGTACGCTGCCGTACCGTTCGGATTTTTCGGATTGGAAAGTACCGAAAAAAATATCCTTACAGTCCATCCGTCCCTGCCGTCGGAACTTGATTTCTGGCGCATGGAAAATTTGATGTATCATGACGTGAAGTATGATTTGGAGATCGGTGGGGATTATGTTGTTCTGGAAAGCGTCCGCGGCAATACCAACGGATTACAGATGAAGGTCTGCTTAAAAACAAAGAACAAAACGCCGAAAGTATATATTGATGGGGAAAAAATGGAGAAATCCGAGTATACCGTTTCGGATGGAACGATATGTGTCAAAGTTCCGTTCTGTGCGCAAAAAATCACCGTGAGATAAGGAGAAACTGTCATGAAAAAACTTTTTGTTAGAATCATCTCACTTGTCACGGCAGTCGTGCTGATCGCCGTGCTGTGTTCCTGCGGCAAAAAGAAGCAGGATGATAAGATCCATATTTCGGTCATGATCGGGATCGATCCGGCCGAAGGAACGCTGATGAAACAATGGAAAGATGCGTTTGAGGTCAAACATCCCGAAATCTGTGTGGATATCCGCAATCTTCCCGACAGCAACTATTTGCAGGCCATGTCGACCAATGTGCAAAGTCCCGACCAGATGCCTGATATCATGTGGACGACCGGGGAACAACACGCACCGTGGTCGGAAGAAGGGATATTCGTGGATTTAAGCGAGCGCATCAAAAAAGATGATTCTGTCGATCTTGGCGATTTTTATGAGGAAGTTATCAATATTACGCATAAAAACTCCAAGGATCAAGGCATTTATTTTATGCCGCGGGATTATAACAAGTGCGTGATTTTTATCAATAAATATATGTTCCGTGCTGCCGGCTTTTCCGAAAAAGAAATTCTGTCCGACTATGGCGGAAATAACGCTCGCGGCGGTGATGTATGTCATCGCATACCTGTACGCGGCGCTGGAGGGCAAGCCGTGGCTGATCTTCTTTCCGCTGCTTTATGTGATAGCAGTGGAGATCATTTACCGCGATACGCCGCGCAGCGCTGAGAGCTGGGTATGGGTCGGGTCGATGCTTCTAATCGTACTGTGCAAATATCTGGACAGAG
>JAZRWX010000268.1:0-5065 GCA_045599905.1 Acutalibacteraceae bacterium | reverse complement strand
GTCCGCCGTGGACAGCGATATTACTCTGTACGCGAAATGGACCTATGTCGGCGGCAGCATCCGGCCCACGCCGTATGAGCCGACGCCCGACATGCCCGCGCCGCTGACGCCCTCCGTTGTGCCCACGGTCGTACCCGCGGTCGATCCCGCCGCGCCGTTTGTGCCGGTCACGCCTTCTGTTGTCCCGCAGACCGGTGACGACAGCGTTCTGCTGCTGTGGGCCGCGCTGCTGTTCATCGGCGTCGGTGCGCTCACCGGAACCGCCGTATTCGCTAAAAAAAGAAAAAGCGCTGAATAACCGGCAATAAACCGCTAAAGGGCGGTGATGGGTTTAAACCCTGTCACCGCCCTTTTCTTTTAGGAAAATCGGCCGTATGCCGCCTTGAAAAAATCGGCATTTTATTATACAATAAAATTGTAGGGGTTTACTTATTTGTCCGTTTTCAGGTCAGGTGCTCCAACGCTTCAGACGCACGATTTTCGCCAAAAGAGGTGGACTGTCCTATTTGAAAAAGGTTGGCGGCATTTCTCAGGCAAGCGTCGTTGTTCGCACATTTGCCGAACTTTTTTACAGCGTTCCGCGAAAAAAAGAATGCCGGATACGAAGACTTCATCGATGTATCTGCAATTTTTTCGTATCCTTCGGGGCGATAACCCGGAGGATGAAACTTTGCCCTGCGGCAGCAGATCGGATTTCATCCGATGTTTTTTGATAGAAAGGAAGACTCAAATGGGAAAACGGATTTTAAGCCTGTTCTTAGCGGCTATGCTGCTCGTCTCGCTCCTGCCGATGGAAGCCAAAGCCGCACAATCCGGTAAAGCGAAAACGAACGGGGCGCTCGAAGCTGAGAAAGAGACAAACGGCGGCTATATAGCAGTTCAGAACCAGGCGTTGTATGAACAGGAGATTTCCGTAACCGTTTACCCGAATGATGGGTTCCGGCTCAAAAGCCTGACGGTCACGGATTACTACGGCACCGCGGTAAGTACAGCCCAGACCGATGCTTCGACATATACCTTTATTATGCCGGTATATTCGGTTACGGTCGGCGCCGAATTTGAAACCGATGTCGCAGGGCCCACTGTAAATTATGACGTATGGGTAAACGGCGTACAGTTCACGTCTGCCAACGCGTCATCGGGCATCGCCTGCGGCGACGGCAAGGCAACGCTCGAACTTCCCGCAAATGAAGGCGACCCTTATATTTTGACGCTTGACAACGCAACGATAACGGGTTACACATCAAACGGCGTCGCATATTATGATTCGATTTTGTCGGAAGTTGATCTCAAAATCGTTTATAAAGGTACAAATACGATAACGGGTCCCACCGAAGGCGCATTTAATACCGGCATCACCTGCACGGATTACGACTCTTTCGATGACAAGAATCTCACGATTGCAGGCGAAAGCGGTGCAACGCTTACTGTGACCGCAGGGGATGAGGGCATTCAGGCGCTGAACCTCGTCCTTTCCGGCAACATGGTCGTACGCTCAGACTGTGCCGTCTACGCGACAGGCGATACCGTAACGCTCGGTTCGGGCTTCACATGGCGCGGAAGCGACGACGCGGAGGCCGCACTGGATGCCGCAACGGAAGAAATCGAGTTCTATTCGGAGCGCAATCAGGTATGTCTGCTCGACACGTATATCGCCGTCAAGACGCTCGTTGTCGAATCCCCCGCCGGAGAACCCGCATCGTTTGATGAATTCCTGTCCGGCAGCGGCACCGCAACGAATCCGTACAAGATCAACACGCTTGCGGAATTGCAGACAGTTGCGAAGCTGGTGAACAACAATGTTAAAACCAAAGACGTCTATTTCGAACTCGCCAATGACATTCCCGGCGATTTCACCACGCCCATCGGATATCTGCGCGGACCGTTTAACGGCCATTTTGACGGAAAAGGCCATTCGGTTCATGTAAAGATAGACGCTGTATCTTATAATGGTTTGTTCGGCTATATCGGGAAAAATGGTGTCGTCCGCAATCTCACCGTAACCGGCACGGTTGACGGCAAAACGAAAGAACGTTCGAGTGAACATTATTTTGCAGGTGTGTGCGGTGCTAACGAAGGCCTGATCGAAAACTGCTGCAACGCCGCAGCCGTAAGCGGCACATCCGACTTCTCTCAATTCGGCGGCGTATGCGGTTATAACGACGGCCCCGGCATCATAAACAATTGTTACAACACAGCAACCATAACCGGTTATGCAGATGCTCAATTTTTCGGCGGTGTATGCGGGAATAACGAAGGCACGATCATAAATTGCTACAATACCGGTGATGTCGTTGGCGACCCTAACATCACGAATTTCGGCGGCTTGTGCGGTATCAACTTCAATGTTTTGGCAAACTGCTTTAATTTCGGTGATGTTGAAACCGAAGCCGGTTCCCACGATTTCGGCGGTGTGTGCGGTTTTAACAATGGCAGCACAGTAAACTGCTATCATGCGGGAGCGGTAAAATTCGAAGCCGGTTCCCACGATTTCGGCGGTGTGTGCGGTAAGAACAGCCTGGGCAGCATCCTATGCTGCTACTTCGACAGCGATGCGGCAAACATCAACGCAGTAGGCAGTAATACCGGAGGAAGCGTGGATGCTTCCGGTATTCCCACTTCAGTTATGACTGCGTCGAGCGGCACGTCCGGTGCGCTCGTGGACATTCTGAACGGTTTCATAGAGGAAAACTCTTACGGTTTCGATACCGAGGGCTGGTTTAAATGGATAAACGGCAAAGACGGTTATCCTGTGTTCCAATCGTCCTCGTCCAATGCAGAACCCGCATCGTTTGATGAATTTCTGTCCGGCAGCGGCACCGCAACGAATCCGTACAAGATCAGCACGCTTGCGGAATTGCAGACGGTTGCGAAGCTGGTGAATCAGGGTGTCGAAACCGAAGACGTCTATTTCGAACTCGCCAATGATATTCCCGGCGATTTCACCACGCCCATCGGCAATATGGACGAACCGTTTAACGGTCATTTTGATGGCAAAGGTCATTCCGTCCAGGTAAAGATTGAAGCCGGATCTTACAGCGGTTTGTTTGGCAATATCGGAATAAGCGGCACTGTGTGCAATCTCACCGTAACCGGCACGGTTGACGGCGGAGCGAAAGAAAAATATTTTGCAGGCGTGTGCGGTGAAAACAACGGCACGATTGAAAACTGCTGCAACGCCGCAGCCGTAAGCGGCGAATCCGGTTCCAGTTATTTCGGCGGCGTATGCGGTGATAACAGCGGCGTCATAAACAATTGCTGCAACACAGCTGTCATAAGCGGCACAAACGATGCTTTCAGCTACGCCGGTGTATGCGGTAATAACAGCGACAGCGGCACTGTAGTAAACTGCTGCAGCACCGGAAAAGTAGTTGGTGCCGATAAAGCCAACGAGTTCGGCGGCTTGTGCGGCCGTAACTTTGGTCTTATGGTAAACTGCTATAATTTAGCAGATGTGGAAGCCGGCGCCTATTCCTTCTTGTTCGGCGGTGTGTGCGGTTTTAACGGCGGCGGCATAGCAAACTGTTATCATGCGGGAGCGATAAAAAAAGGAATTGCTTCCTACCTGTCAGGAGGTGTGAGCGGTACGAACAGCCTGGGCAGCATCCTATGCTGCTTCTTTGACAACGATATGGCAAATGTCAATACCGTAGGCAGCAATACCGAAGGAACCGTCGTTGCGTCCGGTATTTCCACTTCGGTTATGACAGCATCGAGCGGCACGTCCGGTGCGCTCGTGGACATTCTGAATGGATTCATAAAAGAAAACTCTTATGGTGTTGATACCAAGGGCTGGTTCAAATGGGTAAACGGCAAAGACGGTTATCCGGTGTTCAAAGGGACCTCGCCCGAAGACATCCACGACCTGACCGTTACCAAAATTTCCGGTACGGAAGTCATTGACGCGGTCGAGGGTACGGACTACGAATGGGATGCAGAAAGCCCCTATGTCCTGCATATCAAGAAAAACGGTCTGACGGTTTCCGGCACGACGGACACGGAATGCATTATGGTCGATCCGTCGGCAAGTGAACTCACGATCAAGGATCTTATCATCGAAGGGGATATTCTGACCGAAGCGCTGATCCTGTTCGTGGATACCGGTACCCTGATCGTTGAGGGCAGCAATACGCTTGCTTCAACCGGTACAACCGGTTATCCGGCAATCGGCACTGTTGCAGACCTGACAATCAAAGGCGCGGGCGATCTCTCCGCGGCGACCAGAGACAACCACGCCATCACCGCTGTCGGTTATCTCATACTCGAACAGACCGGAAGCCTTACCGCAAAGGGTGACGCTGCACTCGTCAGTTTAAGCGGATTTATCATTTCGACCGATGTCGGGAAGATCCTGGCTTATGGTACCGCGGAAAACGGCGGCGCCGTTCAAAGTTCCGGCGGATCGATCTACGGAGACGGTCTGATCAAAAAGGGTTCCACCGCGGCGAACGCTGCCGAAACCGCGATTACTGACACCGCCGTCTGGGGAGACAAGACGTTCAAGGTCGGCGAAGACATCGCGCTGTCGGTGCTGATCACCGGCAAACCGGCAAATGCCGCCGCAAGACTGGATAATGCTGACGGCACGGAAATCCTCGGTTATTTTGAAAACCTTGCGGATGCCGTCGCGGCAGCAAAAGACGGCGACGTTGTCCGGCTGCTCAACGACGTTACGCTTCCCGAAACGCTGACCGTAAGCAAGAATATCCGTATTCTGACCGGTGAGCATGAAATCACCGGTACGCTTGAGGCTGGCCCGGGCTACGTCATGAACGAGCGCGACGACGGCTGGGCGTTTGAAGCGATCCAGACCTATACCATCACCAACGGCGCGCCGGAGAGCGGCAAAGATACCGCAAACGGCTATCTCACCATAGGCAAGACTTCGGCTGCCGAGAACGAAACTGTAACGATCACGGTCACGCCGAACAGCGGCTATCAGCTCAAGGCAAACAGCCTGCTCGTCAAATATAACAACGGAAAGCAGGATCAGACCATCACCCCCACGCCAGACGCACAGGACACGACGAAGTACACCTTCGCCATGCCCGCCGCCAACGCGACC
>JAZRWX010000267.1:0-2054 GCA_045599905.1 Acutalibacteraceae bacterium | reverse complement strand
CATAGAAACGGTCCGGGAAAGCTTTTTTGAAAATACCGGTTTTCGTTGCGGCGGCAAGGTCAGCGTCCAAAACAACGAAATCATCACGTTTCTGCGCCAGTTCCACCAGGGCGTTTCCCCACGCGTCACGGGTCGCGACTTTCTTTACATCAGCCATTGTTCTGTCCCCTTTCCTTAAAGTGCCGCAAGGCAGGCATTCAATTCTTCGATCGCCTGTGCGTAAAGTTCATCATTCGGTGCGGCACCGTGCCAGTTCACGGCGTTTTCCATATAGGAAACACCTTTTCCCTTGACCGTCTTGGCAATGATCGCGACCGGTTTACCGACCGTGCCCGCTTCGTTCAACGCCGCTTCGATCTGATCAAAATCGTTGCCGTCAATAGTAATGACGTGCCAGCCGAATGCCTCGAATTTCTTATCAAACGGTTCGGCGGAATTCACTTCGCCGATGGTGCCGTCGATCTGCAAATTATTGTAATCGATAAACGCGGTCAGATTGGACAGTCCCTTATTGGAGGCGAACATTGCCGCTTCCCAAACCTGTCCTTCTTCCGATTCACCGTCTCCCAAAATGGTGTAAACCTGATAGTCTTCACCGAAATGCTTTGCCGACAGTGCCATACCGCAGGCGGCGGAAATTCCCTGACCCAAAGAGCCGGAAGACATATCCACACCCGGAATATGTTTCATATCGGGGTGACCTTGTAAGAAACTGCCGATATGGCGCAGCTGCAAAAGTTCAGCCGGATCAAAATAACCGCGCTGTGCCAACACCGAATACAAAGCCGGCGCAGCATGACCTTTGGACAGAACCAAACGGTCACGGTCAGCCATTTTCGGATTTTTCGGATCGATCTTCATCTGAACAAAATACAGATAAGTCAGAATTTCGGCGATCGACAAGGATCCGCCGGGGTGACCCGATTTTGCCGCGTGTACGCTGTCGATGATACCGATACGTACCTTGCAAGCAATTTTTTCAAGCTCTTTTCTTTTTTGTGCGTCCATTCCCTGCACCCTTTCCAGTAGTATATATATTTGAATCAACGGTACAATGTCCGTAAAGTCAACGGTTTTGAAAAATACGTTCCAGATGATCTATAAAATCAGCGACCGCGCCGCTTGCTGCCGTTCCCGCGACAAAATCGGCTTTCGCGCGCAGATCCGCGGGCGCGTCCGAAGTAACGGCACCGATATCGGCGTCAACGATCATCGCTTCGTCATTATAATAATCCCCAATGGCAAAATAACCGCCCGGTCTGATTTTTAACAAATTGCGCAGTTTCCGGGTAGAAGAAGCTTTATTGATCCCTTTGGGGATCAGTTCGCAATAATGCCGCGTCCGTCCGTCGATCACAGCGGTGGTATGGGTGAAGATAAAATCGTCATCCGGCTTTTGCAGCGGCAGAAAATTATCAATATCCGTTGCGTAGTCGTTCACAAAAAGCGCTTTATTCCACGGAGTTTTCAAAGCGGTTTCCAGATCGACGTTTTCGGCATCCAACCGTTCGTAACGTTCGTGATCGTCCACTTCCATACTCCGGCGCAGCACCAGTACCTTTTCGCCGCTGTGCAATTCGATGCCGGTTTCGGGAAATTTCTTATAAATTTCCGCCACGCGTTCTTTCAAAACATCGGAAACACGAACTTCGAACATCATCTGCCGTTTTGTGCAATCATAAATCACACAGCCGTTGCAAAATACCGACGGGCCAATGCCGCTGATCCGCCGGAGCACACTGCTGACCGCACCCAGCGACCGACCGGTCGAAAGGGCAAAAATACCGCCCTCCTGCGAGAAATAGCGCACCCGTTCCAAAACACGGGGATTGATTTCGTCGTTTACGACCAGCGTTCCGTCTATATCCGTCGCCAGCAGGCAACCGTCAAAAATCCCCATTACGGCACTCCTTCATAAAATCGGTAAAATAATCGGGCAGATCACTGGTGAATTCCATATATTCGCCCGTGGTCGGATGAACAAACCCGATTTGACGGGCGTGCAGGCATTGTCCGTTCAGTCTTTCAATGACCTTTTTCGGACCGTATACATC
>JAZRWX010000266.1:0-1120 GCA_045599905.1 Acutalibacteraceae bacterium | reverse complement strand
GCGACCGGCGAGGTCATGGGCATCGGCTCTACGCTGGAAGAGTGCCTGCTGAAATCGGTGCGTTCGCTGGAAACCGGCGTCTGCCATTTCTACATGGCGAAATTTGACGATAAGACCAACGAAGAACTGTTGGATTACATTAAGGTTTTCAAGGACGATAACGTTTACGCGATCTTTGAATTACTGCGCCGCGGTGTCAGCGTGGAGGAACTCCACCGTGTCACCATGATCACCGAACTGTTTTTGGACGCTTTCAAAAACATTGTGGAAACCGAAAAGGCGCTGAAAGAAAACGTCAACTCGGTCGAAACGCTGAAACGGGCGAAAAAGATCGGTATTTCGGACAAGTATATCGCGTCGGTCTGGAATCTGAACGAAATCGAGGTTTATAACAAACGCAAGGCCAACGGCATCACCCCGATCTTCAAAATGGTCGATACGCTGCATACCGGTAAATATATCGCTTATCTGTATTCCTCCTATACCGGCGAAAACGCTTCCCGCCTGACCGATAAGCGCAAGATCATCGTACTCGGCGCGGGCCCGATCCGTATCGGACAGGGCGTTGAATTCGACTATTCGACCGTCCACGCGGTGCAGACCATCCGCCGTGAAGGATACGAAGCCATCATCATCAACAACAACCCCGAAACGGTTTCGACCGACTATACAACGGCGGATAAACTGTATTTCGAGCCGCTGACGCCGGAAGACGTGATGGCGATCATTGATTTTGAACAGCCGGAGGGCGTTGTCGCGTCACTTGGCGGACAGACTGCGATCAATCTGGCACAGCCGCTGATGGATCGCGGTGTCAAGATCATCGGCACTGACTGTGCCGCTATTGAACGTGCCGAAAACCGTGACAGTTTTGAAAAAATATTGATCGATCTGAATATTCCGCAGCCGAAAGGCAAGGCGGTCACCAGGATCGAGGACGGCGTTGCCGCGGCGGCGGAGATCGGTTATCCGGTGCTGGTACGTCCTTCCTTTGTACTGGGCGGCCGCGCGATGCAGATCGTCGCCAATGAGGAACAACTGCGCCATTACCTGAAAACCGCGGTCGAAATCGATGCGGACAAGCCGGTACTGGTCGATAAATACATTCAGGGTAAAGAGG
>JAZRWX010000265.1:0-2927 GCA_045599905.1 Acutalibacteraceae bacterium | reverse complement strand
CCCGAAACGTGAACGTCATACATTTTTTCGTATACAACGTTTGCGCCACGTTTCATCAGTTCATTGATCACCCGGTCAACCAGTTTTTCGTTGCCCGGAATCGGGTTTGCCGAAATAATGATCATATCGTTCGGTGCGATTTCGACCTGACGGTGATCGGAAAATGCCATACGGTGCAATGCCGACAACGGCTCGCCCTGACTTCCGGTCGTTACGATAACGACCTCGTCCGGACGGTAATTCCGGATCATATCAATATCGATCAAAACGCCGCCGGGCACTTTCAGATACCCCAGTTCCTCCGCAACGTTCATAACGTTCAGCATACTGCGACCGCTGGCGGCGACCTTACGACCGATTCGCGCCGCTTCATCAATGATCTGCTGAATACGATGAATATTGGAAGAAAAAGTCGCGACGATAATGCGCTTTCCTTCCGCCTTCTTGAACAGCATGGAAAAAGATTCGCCGACCAGCCGTTCCGACGGGGTAAATCCCGGTCGTTCCGCATTGGTAGAATCCGAAAGCAGTGCCAGAACGCCCTTACTGCCGTAAGCAGCAAAACGGGCAATATCGATCACCTGATCGTCGATCGGCGTGGTATCAATTTTAAAATCGCCGGTGTGGATCACCGTACCGACCTTGCAGGTAATGGCAAAACCGACCGCGTCCGGAATCGAATGGTTTACGTGAATAAACTCAACGGTAAATTTTCCGAATGTGACCTTTTGTCCCGGCGTGACCACATTCAACTGTGCGTCAGCCAGTAATTTGTGTTCTTTCAGTTTGCCCTCGATTAACCCGACAGTTAATTTTGTCGCATAGATTGGCACATTAAAATCGCGCAATAAATATGGGATCGCGCCGATATGATCCTCGTGACCGTGGGTAACGACCATACCTTTGATCTTATCCTTATTTTCCAGAACATAACTGAAATCCGGTATGATAATATCAACACCGGGGGTGTCTTCGTCCGGGAAACTCATTCCGCAGTCGACCAAAAACATATCTCCGTCGTATTCAAACAACGTGCAGTTTTTACCGATTTCACCCAAACCGCCCAGCGGAATAATGCGCAGCGGAACGATCTTTTGTTCCGGCGTTTTCTTTTGCCGATTTGCAGGGGTTTTATAATTATTCGGACGGCGGAATTCTTCGCGTTTCGGGGCGGATTTCGGCGGCAAATCATTGCTTTTCTCGCTCTTTGGTTTGCCGCTTTTTGCCGATTCACCGTTTGTCAGATTCAGCGAACCGCCGCGCAGTAATTCATTGACCATTTTACCCGCGTTGGAACGCTCACCTTTTTTCGAAATATACCGTTTTTTAGGTCTTTGTTTATTTTCTTTTTTGGTTTGAGTATCACTCATTCAGTACATAGCCTCCATTATGTTTCTGTACATTTTACCGTATAATTAAACACTTTTCATTTCTAAATATTTGAAAGAAAGCAATAAAATACCAACATACATAATTATTTTACTTGTTTTTCTTTGGAAATGCAAGTGTTTTCTACTATTTAAGTATGTATTTTTTTATAAATTTTTAATCAGTTCACTTAAAAAGCGCCCGCCGACGGCGAGCGCTTTGTTTCAGTTGAGTAAATAAATTCCGAAATTCAGATAAGCGGCGAACAGTACCCATAAAATATACGGTATCATCAGTTTTCCCGCGGATTTTCTGATCCGCCCGAACAATACAGCCGTTGCAATGATCAGAATTTCCAGCACGACCAACCAAATAAAACTGAACAGATACGCTTTGCCGTTGAAAAAGAAAAGTGACCAGAAAAAATTAAAAATCAACTGCACGGCATAAACCGTAAGCGCACCGGCTTTTTGTTCAGTTGTTGATTCTGATGTCCACACAAGGTATGCGGCGACACCCATCATCAAATACAGTATAGTCCATACCACTGGGAACAACCACATCGGCGGTGACAGCGGCGGCTGATTTACCCGTTCAAATTCTTTCATGGCATCACGCGTAATGATGGTGGAAAGTCCACCGACCGCCAGCGGGATCGCCAAACTGATAAGCAAAGATTTCCAGCGAATTTTCAAGATCATCCCCCCTTTTTATGTTATTATAGTATGCCGTTTTAAAGCGATTTATTCAAAAAAGCACATAACTTTTCACAGTAAAATATATTTTTTGCGTTTTTTTCAAATTTACACTTGACTTTATGTTTCATTTGCCTTATAATAACAAAGTCGCAACAAGCGATATGCTGCTATAGCTCAGATGGTAGAGCGCATCCTTGGTAAGGATGAGGTCACCAGTTCAATTCTGGTTAGCAGCTCCAAAAACCTTAAGCATTATGCTTAAGGTTTTTCTTTACCCTCATAAAATGGATATCAACATACCTTAAGAAGGGAAAAATATGTTTCCTTTAATTCACCGAAAGACAATTGTAACCTCGCTTACCGAAAAGCAATTCTTAAATCGATTAAACACATATTGCATCCGGCGTCATGCTTTCGATAAATGTTATACCCAACAGAATGTCTTTGTTTCAAAAGTCCGCAAAGACAGATTTTGGATCGGTTATCATCTGAAAGACATTGGCCGCGGAGACGGTTGGTATCTTGATTACATCGTCGGCCGATACATCGTGAACGATTCGGGCAAAATAGAAATAACCTACCGAGTCGGTCATCGTTTTTCATCTATGATTCCCTATACCGTTTTAGGAATTGTAGGCATTCCCCTACTTCTTTTAGCAATATTGGATTATATTCGTTTTCATATTGTATCATGGGGTCAATTTTTCATTTCACTATTGTTTACCGGTATATTTCTTTATTTTACATTCGGTCATTCAAAAAAGGCAAAAGCCTTGCTGGAAAAGCATTTTGAAAAAATCTGCAGCTCATAAGTTCAGCAATACACAATAAATATCCACCCGCGGGTGGTTTTTCATTTTC
>JAZRWX010000264.1:0-1087 GCA_045599905.1 Acutalibacteraceae bacterium | reverse complement strand
CTGTTTGCAACTGTTTGCAACTCTTTGCAACTGACAAGGGGAAAATAATGTGGTATAACATTATCCGGGGTTTGCTTCCCCACTCCTTTGAATATGGCACACGAAAGACGTTCCTTCGGGGGCGTCTTTTTAGTGCCGTCTTTATTTTTACAGAAAGGAAGGTGTGAAAAATGGCAAAGTCAAAACTTACGGCCAAACAAGTTCGATTCTGTGAAGAATATCTGATCGACCTGAACGCGACACAAGCCGCGATTCGCGCCGGATATTCTGTGGAATCTGCCGGAAGTATTGGAAGTGAAAACCTTTCAAAACCTGAAATCCGCGCGCGTGTCGAAACAGCAATGGCCGAAAGGTCAAAGCGTACCGGAATTACTTCCGACCGCGTCCTGTTGGAACTGGGAAAAGTTGCTTTCGTCAATCCTACCGATCTTATTGATCCGGACAGCGGAAGCATAAAGGACACAGCAACAGACGAAGATCGCGCCGCGATCGCCGCGATCCGCGTGAAGCAGATTCCGACCGAAAGCGGAATGGGCGTGGAAAGAGAAGTCAGAATGGCTGACAAACTGAAAGCGCTTGAAATGTGCGGACGCCACCTGGGAATGTTCAAGGACAATCCGGAAAGCGGCGTTCCTGTAACGGTGGTGATCAATTATGACTACGGCGGCGAAGATTGAATTCAAGGCTTCGGCACAATTCAACCCCGTCTTCCGTCCGGTCAACGAATGGCGCGGCCGTTATAGAATCCTTAAAGGATCAGCCGGTTCCGGAAAGTCTGTAAATATCGCCCAGGACTATATCGCGAAGTTGTCCGATCCGGCGTATACAGGCGCGAATCTTCTTGTCGTCAGGAAGATTGAAGAAACGAACCGCGACAGTACGTTCGCCGAATTACAGGCGGCCATATATAGAATGTTCGGTCCCTACTCCGAACGCTTCTGGAAGGTCAACCTGAATCCCCTTGCCCTGGAATGTAAAATCACCGGAAACAAGATTATATTCCGCGGCGTAAAGGATCAAAGGCAACGTGAAAAAGTGAAGTCGATCACCTTTAAGAACGGGAAACTGGTCTGGATATGGTGTGAAG
>JAZRWX010000263.1:0-9423 GCA_045599905.1 Acutalibacteraceae bacterium | reverse complement strand
GAAGATATTTTTGAAATGTTAGGTCTGCAAAAGACTGCAGGATACAGATATTTGGAAAAGGTTATGAAAAGCGGAAAACCTTTTAAAACAATAAAAATCGGAAAACTGTATCGTATTTCCAAAGTGTCGTTTGATGTTTGGATTCAAAATGAGATGCAGTAAAACTTTGACAAGGAGAAATAAAATTGAAAAGCAATAAATCCAAACCTTTTTATCGTTGTGGTTCATGGTATCACCGAACAAAATTTTTAAGAGATGACTTCACGGTGGGATACGGTAAGAAAGGAGGATATGCGACCGCCGAAGAGGCGGAGAAAGGAAAAATTATTATGGATAAATTATTTGAAGAGCAAAAGAATAATGCGTTCGGTAAACAAACAATAATTTTGTCTAGATTTTTAGAAGATTGGTTTTATAATATCCAATGTGACAAAATCAGTTCGGCTTGCAAAATGAACATGGAGCATACCCTGAAACAGTGGATTATGCCGTTTGTAAGCGATATTGAACTGAATCAGTGTAATACGGAATATATTGACCAATTGCTCGAAAAAGCATCAACGCTAACGACAACATCAGCCGAAAAAGCAAGAGAAGTATTAAGCATTGCTTTTAATTATGCCTATCAAAACAACCTCATTGACAAGAATCCGGTTAAACAGGCAAAAAGGTATTCGCATACTAAGAAACCGTTAAAAGCTTTGAATGACGATGAAATCAAGAGATTTTTGCGGTGTGCTTCTGCAAATTCACGGTTTTTGGAAATCTTGTTAGCACTGTTTTGCGGATTGTCAAGAGCGGAAATATACGGCCTTAAATTTTCGGACTTTGATGCGGATGCCAAAACCTTAACGGTATCAAGAGAAATTGTTCAGGATAAGAAGTTTGATGCAGAAAAGCAAAAGGAAATTTACTGCTCTAAGGTACAGGAACTTCGTACGCAAAACAATTACAGAACTCTTGCTGTGCCGGATGTTATATTCAGTGAACTGAGCAAAAGAGAAGTAATGATTGAGACAAATAAAATGCGGTATCAGCCGTATTATGACGAGGATTATATTTGTTGCCAAAAGGACGGGAAAACACCGGCATTAAGTTTGCTCAATGATGCACTTTCTGCAATTTGTAAAAAATCAAAACTCGGCTCGATTACGGTACAAGATCTCAGAAACACCTATGCCGTTCGCTTCTTGAATAACTTTGGTACTTTGCAGGAATTATCCCTGAATTTGGGGTATAGCAGTATTAAAACAACCGATGAGCGATATGGGAATTTTTCGAGAAAGCCTCAATCCGCCAAGGAAATAATTGATTCAATATTTAAGGTGAGTTGAGTGAGTATGGGTAATTGTTATGTGGATTTCAAAATAAGCGGTGTAATAAAAATTAAAGGGAAATACGGCTTTCGCATTTACTTAAAACTAACCGACGGAAGCAAAACAACGAAACAGCAGTCGGGATTTAAAACAAAAAAGGCGGCAAGTGAGGCAAGAGATAAAGTGGTGGCGGAACTGTATACACATACTTATGTTATCAACAAAAAGTTAACGGTATCGGAATATTTGGATGATTGGTTGGAAAACGAAATCAAAAAGACCAAAAGATCTGCTACCTATTCAACTTATTACTATTGTATTAAAAATCACATTGCACCATATATTGGCAAAATCAAGCTTTGTGAGTTAAGCCGTCTTCATATCAATTACTTGTATGAAAAGGTAATTAAAGAATCTTATTCAAATGCTAAAATGGTAAGGAACATTCTGAAAACTTCATTAAAACACGCAAACGACCGGCAGCAGATATCTTCAAATCCCACGGAGGGTATCTGCTTGCCAAAGCGGTCTGATAATGATAATAAACCGCAAAAAACCTTGACGGCAGAACAGGTGGGAATACTCATTAAAAATGCAAAGGGTACCAAAATATATTTATTTGTTCTGTTTGCGGCTTTGATGGGGTTAAGACGGGGAGAAATATTAGGGCTTAAATATTCGGATGTTGATTTTGAAAATCACACTATTCACATCACACGCCAATTAGGTAAAGACGTCAATAAGTCGGCACAAGTTAAAAATGTTACAAAGCAGGAAATACCGCTTAAAACATACTGTTCCGACCGCATAATAGCTATGCCGGATATTGTATATGATGCAGTAACTCAAGAAAGAGCACTTTATGAAAAGCACCGAAATAGAAGAAAAAAGACTTTTGTTGATGCGGATTATATTTGCTGTTCAACATACGGCAGACCGAGAAGCCCGGCATTTGTGTATCAGCCCTTTAAGGAACTCTTAAAAAAGTGTGGATTGCCGGATATCCGTTTTCATGATTTAAGGCATACCTGTGCCACTATTCTTTTTGAAAACGGGGTAGATATGCAGGTTATCTCAGATACGCTCGGGCATTCAAAACCGTCAATGTCATTTGATGTGTACGGAGATAAAACCCGAATGCAATATGTCAGAACAACTTGGATTAACGGATTAAACGAATATGCGGGTAAAGTGTTATATAAAACTTTATGAAAGTCTTTCTTTTAATAAGAAACTGTGGTATAATAATCTATATAAAAAAGTGACTTTTTTCGTCCAAAGCACATTTTGTACATATTTTACTTAATTTAATGATTAAAGAGAGAGGAGGGCAAATGCCAATGGATAAATTTGAAATCGTCTCAAAATTTAAGCCTACGGGAGATCAACCGCAGGCCATAGAAAAGTTGGTAGACGGTATCAACAAAGGACTGAAAGAACAAGTATTATTGGGCGTTACAGGCAGTGGTAAGACTTTTACGATGGCGAATGTAATTGCCAAAGTTAACAGACCCACGCTGATATTAGAGCCAAATAAGACATTGGCTGCCCAAATCTGTTCAGAGCTTCGTGAATTTTTCCCTAATAGTGAAGTTGCCTTCTTTGTTTCCTATTACGATTATTATCAGCCGGAGGCCTATATTCCGGGCAGTGATACCTATATCGAAAAAGATTCCGCGATCAACGATGAAATCGACAAACTGCGCCACAGCGCAACCTGCGCGCTGTCCGAACGGCGTGACGTTATTATCGTGGCATCGGTTTCCTGTATTTATTCTTTGGGCAGTCCGATCGACTACCGGAACATGGTCATCTCACTGCGTACCGGTATGACGAAAAACCGTGATGAACTGATCCGCAAACTGGTTGACCTGCAATACGAACGTAACGATATCAATTTCGTGCGAAATAAATTCCGTGTGCGTGGCGATACCGTGGAAATTTTCCCGGCGTATTCTTCCGAAACGGCGATCCGTGTTGAATTTTTCGGGGATGAGATCGACCGCATCTGCGAAATGAATCCGCTGACCGGTGAATTGAAATCGGTATTAAAACACGTTGCTGTCTATCCGGCGTCCCATTACATTGTGCCGGGGGATAAGATGGAGGCGGCGCTGGAAGAATTGCGCCTTGAAATGGAAGACCGTGTTAACTGGTTTACCGAGCAGGGAAAGCTCATTGAGGCACAGCGTATCCGTCAGCGTACGGAATATGATATTGAAATGCTACGTGAAATCGGCACCTGCAAGGGCGTTGAAAACTATTCACGGGTATTGAGCCGGCGTGAACCGGGCAGTGTTCCGAGTACACTGCTGGATTATTTTCCGGAGGATTTTCTGCTGTTTGTGGATGAATCCCACGTGACCGTTCCGCAGGTGCGCGGAATGTACGGCGGAGATCGTGCGCGAAAAGAAAATCTGGTGGATTACGGTTTCCGACTGCCGTCCGCTTTCGATAACCGGCCGCTGAATTTCGATGAATTTTATCATCATGTAAATCAGGCAATATTCGTTTCGGCGACGCCCGGCGATTTTGAAAAAGACAAAGCGTCCCGCATTGTCGAGCAGGTCATCCGACCGACCGGACTGTTGGATCCGCTGGTTTCGGTTCGTCCGAGTGACGGCCAGATCGATGATCTTGTTTCGGAAATCAATCTGCGTGCCGAACGAAAAGAGCGGGTTTTGGTCACAACGCTGACCAAAAAAATGGCGGAAGATCTGACCGAATATCTTGAAAATCTTTCCATTAATGTGCGGTATATGCACTATGATATTGATACGATGGAACGTATGGAGATCATCCGCGGATTGCGTCTCGGTGAGTTCGACGTGCTGGTCGGTATCAATCTTCTGCGTGAGGGACTGGATATTCCGGAAGTATCGCTGGTTGCGATCCTTGACGCCGATAAAGAGGGCTTCCTGCGCAGTGAAACCTCTTTGGTACAAACGATCGGACGTGCCGCGCGTAATGCCGACGGGACGGTCATCATGTATGCCGATTCGGTCACACCGTCTATGGAACGCGCCATAACCGAAACCGATCGCCGCCGTTCCATTCAGCAAAAATACAACGATGAAAACGGTATCGTCCCAAAAACCATTGTCAAGGATGTACGGGATATTATTGAAATCGGCAGAAAGGTCGATCGGAATAAACCAGTCGCGCGAATGTCAAAAATGGAGCGCGAGGCGGAGATCAAGCGCCTGACCGCCGAAATGAAGCAGGCGGCAAAGATTCTGGAATTCGAGATTGCCGCGCAGCTGCGGGATAAAATCAATCGTTTACGAGATTATAAGTAATATCGGAGGAATCGATTTTGGCAAGCGAAAAAATCATTATTAAAGGCGCTTCCGAGCATAACCTGAAACACATTGACGTGGAAATTCCGCGTGATAAATTAGTGGTGTTTACCGGACTTTCCGGCAGCGGTAAATCTTCTTTGGCTTTTGATACGATCTATGCCGAGGGTCACCGCCGCTACGTGGAATCGTTGTCTTCTTACGCGCGTCAGTTTTTGGGTCAGATGGAAAAACCCGCTGTGGACAGTATCGACGGACTTTCGCCGGCTATTTCGATCGATCAGAAAACAACGTCGAAAAATCCGCGTTCCACCGTAGGAACGGTTACGGAAATCTATGATTATCTGCGTCTTTTGTATGCCCGTGTCGGTGTGCCGCACTGTCCGGTTTGCGGAAAAGAAATCAGCCAGCAAACGACCGATCAGATTGTTGACGCCGTCATGATACTGGATGAAGGCAGTAAAATTCAGGTATTGGCGCCGATCGTCAGAAATCGCAAAGGCGAACATACGAAAGAACTTGACAACGTTCGGAAATCCGGCTATGTCCGTGTTCGCATTGACGGAAATATCTATGATTTGAATGAAGAAATCAAGCTGGAAAAGAATAAAAAGCACATGATCGAAGTGGTCGTTGACCGCTTGGTGATCAAGGAAGAAATACGATCCCGTCTGACCGACAGTATCGAAACGGCGACCGCGCTTTCGGGCGGCTTGATCACGGTCGATGTGATCGGTGGGGAAGAAATGCAGTTTTCACAGAGTTATGCCTGCGAAGAACATGGAATCAGTATTCCGGAACTTGCCCCGACCATGTTTTCGTTCAATAATCCAATGGGCGCCTGCCCGACCTGTACCGGAATCGGTATGTTTATGAAAATTGATCCGCGTCTGGTGATCAACGATGAGAACGAATCCCTGCTGACCGGCTGTATAAAAGCGTCCGGCTGGGGTGTCAACAGTTGGTTTCATCCGGACGCATCTACCATCGCGCAGATGTACTATGAGGGTGTAGCCGATTACTGCGGATTTGATATCAACTTACCGTGGAAAGATGTACCGGAAGCGGGAAAGCAGATGATTCTGTACGGATCCGGCGACACCAAACTGGAATTGCATCGAACGACCGATTACGGCGGCGGTACCTATTACGCACCGTTTGAAGGCGTTATCAATAATTTGCAGCGCCGTTACGAATCGACGCAAAGCGACTACGCGCGCACCGAACTGGAAAGTCTGATGACCGAACGGGAATGCCCGGACTGTCACGGCGCACGGTTGAAGCCGGAATATCTTGCGGTTACGGTCGGCGGAAAAAATATACACGATTTCTGCAATATGTCGATCGTTGATGAACTGGATTTCATTGAAAAACTGCGTTTCGGTGAGCGTGATCAGATGATCGCCGGACCGATCCTCAAAGAAATCCGCGAGCGTCTGTCGTTTTTAGCAAGCGTCGGCTTGGAATATCTGTCGCTTTCACGTTCTTCCGGCACGTTGTCGGGCGGTGAAAGCCAACGTATCCGACTGGCGACGCAGATCGGTTCTTCGCTGATGGGCGTACTGTATATTCTGGACGAGCCCTCGATCGGTCTGCACCAACGGGATAACGAGCGTTTGCTGAATACTTTGAAACGACTGCGCGATCTTGGCAATACGCTGATCGTCGTGGAGCATGATGAAGATACCATGCGCACGGCGGATTATATTGTGGACGTCGGACCCGGCGCCGGTATTCACGGCGGTAATATCGTGTTCAGCGGAACGCCGGAACAACTTGCTGATTGTAAGGAATCGATCACGTCGGATTATCTGACCGGGCGCAAAAAAATCCCCGTGCCCGAAAAACGCCGTAAAGGCAACGGTAAGTTCCTGACCGTAACTGGCGCTTCCGAAAATAATCTTAAAAATCTGACCGTAAAAATTCCGCTGGGGCAGTTTGTCTGTGTGACCGGGGTTTCCGGCAGCGGTAAATCTTCGTTGGTCAACGATATCGTATATAAAGCATTGGCTTCAAAACTGAACCGCGCAAAAACTTTTCCCGGTGCGTATAAGTCGATCGACGGCGTGGAATTCCTGGACAAAGTTATCAACATTGATCAGTCACCGATCGGTCGGACGCCACGCAGTAACCCGGCAACCTATACCGGCGTTTTTGCAGATATTCGTGAATTGTTTGCCCAAACCAGGGACGCGAAGACCCACGGATATTCCGCCGGACGTTTCTCTTTTAACGTCAAGGGTGGTCGGTGTGAGGCCTGCCAGGGTGACGGCATTCTGAAAATCGAAATGCACTTTCTGCCGGATATTTACGTTCCGTGCGAGGTTTGCGGCGGAACCCGCTACAACCGCGAAACATTAAGTGTTCATTATAAGGGCAAAAATATTTATGACGTGCTTGAAATGACGGTAGAAGAGGGGATGTATTTCTTTGAAAGCGTTCCGAAAATTTACCGCAAATTAAAGACGTTGTTTGACGTCGGTCTGGGCTATATCAAAATCGGTCAGCCTGCCACGACCCTTTCCGGGGGCGAGGCGCAGCGCGTCAAACTGGCGACTGAACTGTCAAAACGTCCGACCGGGAAAACGATTTATATCCTGGACGAGCCGACCACCGGTCTGCATACCGCCGACGTTCACCGCTTGATCGAGGTCTTGCAGAAATTCGTGGATGACGGGAATACCGTTTTGGTGATCGAACATAATCTGGACGTCATCAAAACAGCGGATACGATCATTGACCTCGGACCGGAGGGCGGCGACCGCGGCGGAACTTTGGTTTGCTGCGGAACGCCGGAAAAGATAGCAGCGTGTGAAAAATCCTATACCGGACAGTTTTTGCAAAAAATACTGTGAAGAAAATTCACACATTATTCACCAAAAAATGCTTAAAGCCGTTAAAATATAGGGGAGAGGTGTTACAGATTGTTTGGTTACGTCCGAATTGATAAACCCGAACTGAAAGTTCGGGAATACGAAACGTATAAGGCAATCTACTGCACGCTCTGCCGAAAATTGGGGCGGCAGTACGGTTTGCTGTCACGACTGACTTTAAGTTATGACTTTGCGTTTTTAAGTATGCTGCACATGGCAATGCGCCCCGGCTCGGTTTGCTTTGAACAAAAGCGGTGTGCGTTCAATCCGCTGAAAAAATGCAACTACTGTACCAATGACGATTTACTGGACTTTCCAGCCGCCGCGGCAATGATTTTGCTGTATGAAAAAATCAATGACAACATCGCCGACGAAAAGGGCTTGAAAAAATTCGGTTTTTATTTACTGAAACCGATCTACCGCTCGGCTTACCGCAAGGCGTCAAAACACTATCCCGAAATCCGGCAAATTGTTGAGTCATATATTGAAGCACAACATCGGATCGAATCGGAAAACTGTACCGATCCGGACCGTGCCGGTGATCCGTCGGCAAAAATGCTGTCGGAATTATTACAGCTTTGCAGTCAAGACGAAACACAAAGGCGTGTGTTGGAACGCCTCGGCTATTGTATCGGCAAGTATATTTATCTTCTGGATGCGGCGTGCGATCTTCCGGATGACCTGAAAAAAGGTTCATATAACGTTTTTCGCGGCGAAACCGATATTCGTCACCGTGTGGAACCGCAGTTGTATTTCTGTATCAATGAAGCCGGCAGGGCTCTTGAATTACTGGAACTGAACAAGTACCGTTCAATATTGGGAAATATTATTTATTTGGGATTGGAAAAAACATTTCAAAAGGAGTTAGGAAAATGAAAGATCCTTATTCGATTTTAGGCGTAAACCGTAACGCTACGGACGATGAAATCAAATCCGCTTACCGTGAGCAGGCAAGAAAATATCATCCGGATAATTATACGGATAATCCGCTTTCCGATCTGGCGGCTGAAAAAATGAAGGAAATCAACGAGGCCTATGATACGATCATGAACGAACGCCGCGGCAGATCGACGCAATCGGACGGATATTCCGGTTCCACCGGCGCATCTTCTTTTCCGGAAGTCCGTTCGCTTATTAATCAGAACCGTTTGGAGGAAGCGCAGGAACTGCTGGACGGCGTGCCGCCGCAGGGAAGAGATGCCGAATGGTATTTCCTGAACGGTACGGTACAGTACCGCCGCGGTTGGTTTGATAATGCCTACACCAGTTTCTGTACGGCAAGCCGCATGAATCCGCAGAACGCGGAATACCGCAACGCGATGAACAACGCCCAACGTCAAAGCGGTCGGCAAAATAATCCGTACCGACCGAATACGTTCGGCGGCGGAAACGATTGCAATACCTGTGACGTTTGTCAGGGTTTGATCTGCGCCGATTGTTGTTGTGAATGTATGGGCGGCGACCTGATCCCGTGTTGTTGATATGAAACGAAACGTTAAAATCACTTTCAGTGCGCTGATGGCGGCATTGGCGGTCATTTTCGTGCTGACGGCATATTTTCCGTATGTGACCTATGCCGCGCCTGCTGTGGCAGGGTGTTTTATTCTGTTTATGCTGATCGAAACGGATCGCAAATGGGCATTCGCGGCATACGCCGCGTCAGCTGTACTGACGTTGATAATGGCGGAACCCGAAGCCAAACTGATTTATGTTTTCTTTTTCGGGTTTTATCCGATTTTGAAATCATTGCTGGAACGTCTGCACAGCCGTTTACTGGAATGGATTTTGAAATTGCTGACCTTTAACGGCGCAATGCTGTTGATATACGGTGTGCTTTCACTGCTGGTCGATTTGTCGGTCGAAGATTTCGGAACGCTCGGCAAATACGGTGCATGGATCTTTCTGGGCTTCGGCAATATCGTGTTTGTGCTGTAT
>JAZRWX010000262.1:0-1150 GCA_045599905.1 Acutalibacteraceae bacterium | reverse complement strand
GGCAACGCCATGAAATCCGACATGTTCGAATCTGAACTCGTCATGTTGATTAATTCCGAAGGCGGGGTTCACATGAGCGAGAAATATGTGAAAGAACACCCGGAAACGGAAATGATCTGATCCAATAAATGAATTCCCTGTGGGTTTTTCCCACAGGGATGATTAAAAAGAAAGGTTGTGGATCACTTGACGGCAACAGAGAAAAGAAAACTGGTACGCGCTAAATATTCTGAAATAATTGGTCGAAACGACTATTCTCAGGCAAAGCGCGACTATTGTTTCAAACCCGATTCGAACGGGCGATATTTCAGCGATTGTAGTTCGTCGGTTTCGTATTCCTATCGCGAGGCACTTGGGAAGGAAAATTCGTTCGGCATCCTAAACACGGTCGGGATGTATAATTGCAAAAAATTCACGATTGTCCCGGTAACGATTTCGAAGGGTCAGATTATGAACCCGGAAATTCTGCGGATCGGCGATATGCTATTGTTCGCCGGAACGGATACGGGTAGGGCATCGAGCGGTTATGTTGGACATGTTGAAATGTATTGGGGATATGATTCGAACGGCGTTCATTGGTTATACGGACACGGATCTGGTAAACCTAAAAAAACGAAAATGGCAGACAAATGCAAATCCCGATACAATAGTAAAACGAGCACAAAGGTTGGAAACAAGGGATTGATCCGCGTTATGCGATTCATTCAGGATGATGATGTTGCACCCGTTACGCCTGTTGCGCCGACGGGAACGAAGGTGAAAATCACAGGAAAAACCGTGAATGTTCGCCAATCCGCCGGAACGAACGCCGCATTGTTTAAACCAGCCCGATATGTATACCGCGGCGAAATTTACGAATTCACCGAAACGAAAAATGTCGGTGGCGTTGTTTGGTATCACATCAAAAACGGTTGGATTTCCGGCAAATACGCGGAGGTATCAAAATGAGCGAATCAATCATATGCGCACTGATCACGGGCGTGCTTGCACTTGCCGGCGTGATCATTAGCAATATTTCAACGGCGCACAAAATGGAATCACGATTGGAACTGAATCAGGCCGTGATGGATACAAAACTATCCGAACTGACGCGCGAGGTGCGTGAACACAACAATTTTGCGAAACGAATGCCTGTTGTGGAAAATCAGAT
>JAZRWX010000261.1:0-3621 GCA_045599905.1 Acutalibacteraceae bacterium | reverse complement strand
AGTGCTCATTGGTCTCGGGGTCGAAGTAGGTCATGTCCTGACCGGAGGTGTTCTGTTGCTGGGTCAGGTCGTAGTCGGTACGGTCCGCCACGCCCCACAGTTCACCCCAGCCGAACGGGAAGAGGAACTCGAAGTCGGTCGTCGCTTTGGAATAGAAGCACAGTTCGTCTTTGTCGTGGTCACGCAGACGCAGATCAGCTTCCTTGATGCCGAGATTCAACAGCCAGTCGCGGCAGAATGCGCGCCAGTAATCGAACCATTCCAGATCGGTGCCCGGTTTGCAGAAGAATTCCAGTTCCATCTGCTCGAATTCGCGGATACGGAAAATGAAGTTGCCCGGTGTGATCTCGTTGCGGAACGATTTACCGATCTGACCGACACCGAACGGGATCTTTTTACGGGTGGTACGCTGGATATTGTTGAAGTTTACGAAAATACCCTGTGCCGTTTCGGGACGGAGATACAGCGTGTTGGTGCTGTCTTCGGTAACGCCCTGGAAAGTCTTGAACATCAGATTAAATTTACGGATGTCGGTGAAATCATGACTGCCGCAGGAAGGACAGGCGATCTCATGTTCCTTAATATATTCCATCATCTGATTGTCGTCCATTGCGGCGGGGTTGTCGGAAAGACCGTTTTCGGCGACGTAGTCTTCGATCAGCTTGTCGGCACGGTGACGGGTCTTGCACTGGCGGCAGTCCATCAGCGGATCGGAAAATCCGCCGAGATGGCCCGAAGCCACCCATGTTTCGGAATTCATGAGGATTGCGCTGTCCAGACCGACGTTGTAGGGGCTTTCCTGCACGAATTTCTTCCACCACGCGCGTTTGATATTGTTTTTCAGTTCTACACCCAACGGGCCGTAATCCCAGGCGTTTGCAAGACCGCCGTAGATTTCACTGCCGGGGTAAACAAAGCCGCGTCCCTTGGCAAGAGCGACGATGGCTTCCATGGTTTTTTGGTTACTTTCCATTTTTGAATCCTCCGTAAAAGTCCAAATTTCTACATTTATATCATAAAGGAAACAAAGTCAAAAGTCAATCATTATTATGGAAAGTTATGCAAAAATTTCAATATATATTAATAATATTTTTAGCGATTTTTTCGAGAACTATTCCCGTTTTGCCGTCTTCCTTTGTCAATTTCGGAAAAAATCAATTTTTTTCGATTTTTTTGTTTACATGGGGCGAAAAAAGTGGTATTATCTATTTTGTATGGGAGTTTGTGTAGTTTTTCATATTGCGCTCTCACAATATTTTAATTTAGGAGGAATTTTCAATGGCGAGAAAATTCAAAACCATGGACGGTAACAACGCCGCCGCACACGTTGCGTATGCGTTTACCGAAGTGGCGGGTATTTACCCGATCACACCGTCCAGCCCGATGGCGGACTATGTTGACCAGTGGTCTGCGCAGGGCTTAAAAAACATTTTCGGCACAAAGGTCAACGTTGTTGAAATGCAGTCTGAAGCCGGTGCTGCCGGTACGGTTCACGGCTCTTTGGCAGCCGGTGCGCTGACCACTACTTTCACCGCTTCGCAGGGCTTGCTGCTGATGATCCCGAATATGTACAAAATCGCGGGCGAATTACTGCCGGCAGTTTTCCATGTTTCGGCTCGCTGCGTGGCTACCCATGCCCTCAACATCTTCGGTGACCATTCCGATATTTACGCCTGCCGTCAGACCGGTTTTGCCATGCTGGCAGAAACCAACCCGCAGGAAGTTATGGATCTCGGCGCCGTTGCCCACCTGGCAGCGATCGAAGGCCGCGTTCCGTTTGTCAACTTCTTTGACGGTTTCCGTACCTCTCACGAAATTCAGAAGATCCAGGTCTGGGATTACGAAGACCTGAAAGAAATGTGCGATATGGATGCTGTTGAAGCATTCCGCGCTCGTGCGCTGAATCCGGAACATCCGGTCATGCGCGGTTCGCACGAAAACGGCGATATCTTCTTCCAGCACCGTGAAGCCTGCAACAAGTATTATGATGCTATGCCGGCGATCGTTGAAAAGTATATGGACAAGGTCAACGCCAAACTCGGCACCGACTATAAACTGTTCAACTACTACGGCGCTCCGGATGCCGAGCGTATCATCGTCGCTATGGGTTCCATCTGCGACGTTGCCGAAGAAGTCATCGATTACCTGACCGCTATGGGCGAAAAGGTCGGTTTGATCAAAGTCCGCCTGTATCGTCCGTGGTCCAGCGAAAAGCTGGTTGAAGCTATCCCGGCTTCCGTTAAGTCCATCGCTGTTCTGGACCGTACCAAAGAACCCGGTTCGCTGGGTGAACCGCTTTATATGGACGTTGTTTCCGCTCTGTCCGAAACCGGTCGTAAGATCGACACCGTTATCGGCGGTCGTTACGGCTTGGGCTCGAAGGATACTCCGCCTGCAAGCGTATTTGCTGTTTATAAGGAATTGGCAAAGGATGCTCCGAAGAAACACTTCACCATCGGTATCGTCGATGACGTTACCAACCTTTCTCTGGAAGAAGAAGCTGCTCCGAACACCGCTGCCGAAGGCACCATCGAATGCAAGTTCTGGGGTCTGGGCGGTGACGGTACTGTCGGCGCGAACAAAGACTCCATCAAGATCATCGGTGACCACACTGATAAATACGTTCAGGCCTACTTCCAGTATGACTCGAAGAAGACCGGTGGTATCACCATTTCCCACCTGCGTTTCGGTGACAAGCCGATCAAGAGCCCGTATTACATCAACAAGGCCGACTTCGTTGCCTGCCACAACCCGTCCTACGTTATCAAGGGTTACAAGATGGTCAACGACGTTAAGCCGGGCGGTGTCTACATGATCAACTGCCAGTGGACGCCGGAAGAGTTGAATGAACATATGCCGGCGGAAGCCAAACGCTATATCGCCAAGAACAACATTCAGCTTTATACCGTTAACGCGATTGATATGGCTGCCGAAATCGGTCTGGGCAAACGTACCAACACCGTTTTGCAGTCTGCCTTCTTTGCACTTTCCAACGTTCTTCCGCGTGAAGAAGCCATCGGCTACATGAAGGAAAAGGCACAGAAGTTCATGAAGAAAGGTAAAGAAATCGTCGAAATGAACGAAAAGGCGATCGACGCCGGTGCTACTGCGTATGTCAAGATCGACGTTCCGGCTGACTGGGCTACCGCCGAAGACAAAGCTGCCGCCGTTACCGAAAACGGTCCGGCGAAGCTCGTCAAGATGGTTGACGATATCATGAAGCCGGTCGGTCTGATGAACGGTGACGCTCTGCCGGTCTCCGCTTTCATTGATCACGTTGACGGTACCTTTGAACAGGGTGCTTCCGCTTACGAAAAACGCGGTGTTGCCGTTATGGTTCCCGAATGGAACAACGAAACCTGCGTTGGCTGTAACAAGTGCGCCTTCGTTTGCCCGCACGCTACCATTCGTCCGTTTGCGCTGTCTGCTGACGAAAAGGCCGCCGCTCCGGCAAACTTGAAGATCGCAGAAAAGGAAAAACTGGTCGCTGGCAAGGGCTATGCCTACACCATGACCGTTTCTCCGCTGGATTGTATGGGATGCGGCGTATGTATCGGCGTCTGCCCGACCAAGTCGCTCAAAAAGGTTCCGCAGTCCTCTCAACTGGCTGAACAGGATGTC
>JAZRWX010000260.1:0-4092 GCA_045599905.1 Acutalibacteraceae bacterium | reverse complement strand
GAAATCGGCAAACCGATCCGGATTATTCCAATGAACCGACCATTATAAATAACGTAACGGCGGAAAGTATGTGCGAGCAACAAAAAAACCTGCGGAAATTCCGCAGGTTTTTTGAGCATATCAAATAATAAATTATTTGAGTTCGACGGTACCACCGACTTCGGCAATCTTTGCCTTGATTTCTTCGGCTTCTTCCTTCGCAACGTTTTCTTTGAGGGTCTTGGGAGCGCCATCGACCAGTGCCTTGGCTTCGGCCAGACCCAGACCGGTGATTTCACGGACGACCTTGATGACCTTGATCTTCTGATCGCCGGCGTTAGCCAGAACGACTTCAAATTCGGTCTTTTCTTCGGCAGCTGCAGCGCCACCGGCAGCCGGAGCGGCAACCGCAACAGCGGCAGCGGCGGGAACGCCGAATTCTTCTTCAACAGCCTTTACGAGTTCGGAAAGTTCCAGAACGGTAAGAGTTTTCAACTCTTCAATCATAGCAGTAATCTTTTCAGATGCCATTTTATTTTCCTCCAAATTTTCAAATAAATTTTTTTAATGTTTGTTTTTTAATTATTCTGCGGCGGGTTCAGCGGCTTCACCGTCTTTATCAACGATGGCCTGAACGGCACGCGCGAAAGCGGCGATCGGGGCCTGGAAAGCGCTGCAAACGGTAGCAAGCAGGACTTCCTTGGTCGGGAGTTTCGCCAACTCCACAATTTTGTCAAGACCGATAACTTCATTATCCAGGAAGCCGGTTTTAATGGAGAAGTTTTCGTGATCTTCGGCAAACTTGTTCAGGATACGGGCAGCGGCAGTATAGTCATCGTTGGACAGGGCGATTGCGGTCGTGCCTTCCAGAACGGATTGCATATCCGCAAGACCGGTACCGTCCACAGCACGGGAAAGCAGGGTGTTCTTCACAACGAAGTATTCAACGCCCGCTTCGCGCAGCTCTTTACGAAGTGCGGTATCATCCGCCACGGTGGTGCCTTTGTAATCAACGACCACACCGGCGCAGGCGGCATCCAGCTTCGATTTAAGGTCGGCGACCAGTTGCTGTTTCTGCTCCAAAACTTTTGCGTTCGGCATAAAAATGTTTCACCTCCGTAAGAGAAATGATTTTGTGCCGAACCGATAAAAAATATCCACCCCGAAAACGGGATGGACATGAATATACAAAAGCGTATTTTTCATGCGCACCTCGGCAGGCGGCAATGCCTTACGACCAAACGGTCACCTGCTGTCTTCGGATCAGCAACACGAGTATTATAGTATGTGTTTCCCCGTTTGTCAAGTGTTTTTTGCAAAAAAATGACACGGAACGAAAAATTTTTTCAAAAAACAGTTGCATTCCGAAAAAAAGTATGCTATGATAAGTTTTACTCTGGCGTAGCAGGTCCGTGAACTGCCATGCCGATGATTATGACTGACAAGGAGGTGTCACCATGCCGAATATTAAATCTGCGAAAAAGCGCGTGCTGGTTTCCAAAGCTAACGCCGAACGCAACAAAGCGTATCGTTCCGCGCTGAAAACCGCGATCAAAAAGGCTGACGCCGCTATCGACGCCAACGCTTCCGACGCCGGCGAAACCGTCAAGGCCGCTGTCAAGAAGATCGATCAGGCCGCCGTTAAGGGTATTATTCATAAGAATAACGCCGCCAGAAAGAAATCTCAACTGGTCAACAAGTTGAACAAAGCGTAATTTTATAACATTATTTTTTGCAAAAAATAAAGGAAAAAGCGTTCGCTCGGGTGTGTGCGAACGCGTTTTTTATGTTTATTGTCTTATACGATTTGGAACAGGTAAAATTTCAGATAATCGGTTTCCCGAACGCCCCATAAAACGGGGTGGTCGGCGCATTGCTGGCGCACCTCGATCTGCCGCAGGGAAACACCGGCGTCCCGGGACGCCGAAATCAGCATTTTGCGGAAATCCTCGTCCGGCATGAAGTGGGAACAGGAACAGGTCGCGAGATATCCGCCGCGCGGCAGTAACTGCATGGCACGCAGGTTGATCTCTTTATATCCGCGGGCGGCGTTGTCGTGTGTCCTGCGTGATTTGGTAAAGGCGGGCGGGTCTAAAATGATAAAATCGTATGGCTTGCCGCCGGCGGCGCAGAGTTCCGGCAACAGATCAAACACGTTGGCGGCCTTGAAATCCATACGGTCCTGCAATCCGTTCAGCACTGCGTTATCACGTGCCATGGCGACTGCCGTTTCGCTGATGTCCACCGCGGTAACGTGCGCGGCACCGCCCATGGCGGCGTTCAGCGCAAAGGAGCCGGTATGGGTAAAGCAGTCCAGCACCCGTTTGCCTTTCGCCAGTCGTGCCACCGCCAGCCGGTTGTACCGCTGATCCAGGAAAAATCCGGTTTTCTGCCCGTGTTCCACGTCCACTTTATAGCGGATGTCGTTTTCGGTGATCCCGGTCACGGTCGATTCGGGGAACACGACGCCGGGCAGGGGATACCAGCCCTTGTTCTGTTCCAGTCCCTCCCGTTCCCGTAAAGCGACGTCGTTGCGTTCGTAAATGCCGCGGACGGGTAATTCTTCTTCGTTCAGCACTTTATATAACAGCGGAAAGATCCGGTCTTTCAGTTTTTCCATACCGACCGAAAGGGTCTGCGTGACCAGAATATCCGAAAAACGGTCGACCGTCAGCCCGGGAAAAGAGTCGGCTTCTCCGAAAATGACACGGCAGGCGGAAACGTCACCGCCCAAAACGGTTTTGCGGTATTCCCACGCGTAACGGATCCGCCGCTCGAAAAAGGCGTCGTCAAAAGTATCGTTGGCGTTGCGTGAAAGAATGCGGACACGGATCTTGGACTGTTCGCTGTAAATGCCGGTGCCCAGATAGCGCCCTTTATCGCTGACCACGTCGACCAAAGCGCCGTTTTCGGGGCGGTCGGGGAGCAGCGCGCAAATCTCGGTATCGTACACCCACGGATGACCGCTTTCCAGCGCCGCCTGCGCCTTGCGTGAAACCGTGACGATGGGGTAATTTCGGTTTTGTTTCATAAAAACGTCCCTTTCGGCAGAAAAATCGTAAGAATTCCTTATTATTATATAGAAACACCGTCCGGATTGCAACAAAATAAAATTTTTTCAAATTCGGGGTTGCAACCGCCCGGCAAATATGATATACTATATCGCACACGGAGGCTTAGCTCAGCTGGTCAGAGTGCCTGCTTCACACGCAGGAGGTCGCGCGTTCGAGCCGCGCAGTCTCCACCAGAATCGCGGCAAGACCCTGATAGGGGTTTTGCCGTTTTTTATTCTGCCGCGCATATTTGGAGGGATGAATCGTGAAACGAATCGCCGCGATCCTTTTTGTCATACTGTTATCGGCCGTGACTGCCGGTTGCCGTGAAAATCCGGGAACGGATAACGGGCCGGTCAGTTCCGCTGCTTTTGCGAACGAAAGTTCCACGCCGGCGGAATCTTCGGTGCCGCAAAGCCCGGAAACGCCTGCTGGAGCACCGGAAAATACCCCTGCGGAAAAGCCGCAAAACGGCGAAAGCGTCAGCAGCGCGACACAGCACACGGAAAGCAAAACCGAATCGGAATCTCCTGCCGAAACGCCGCAGAACGGCATGAAGATGGATATGCGTTCGGACGACGGCAAATTTGTCTGGACGGCCGATTCACAGACCGTTATCTATTACCATGACGGGAAAAACGTGACCGGCTATGAAAAACAATTTGAATGCAAAACCGAACGGCGCGCGAAGGAAACGGCCGCCGCTTATGAAAAACTGATGGAAAAGGGCGAGGCGTCCCAAATCGAAAAAGTCGTTCAAAAAGGCACCGTTGTTCGCCTGATTTACAGAAAATCCGCTTTTCCGTACACGACCTATCAGCAGGTCAAGGCGGTATACGATCAGATACAGATCGCAAAGGGAACACAGAAAGAATAATGAAAAAAGAATCCGTGCAGCGGTTTGCACGGGTCCTTTCTGTTTGGTGCCTTAAGGCGCGGAAATAAACCCCCAGTTCTACTGGGGGAAGAAAAACGAGCGAAGCTACAATAAAACGGGCGAGCTTGATGCAAGCCCGAAAAGACTTAAATAAAAGAAGAACCTCTTGTATAATGGTAATGG
>JAZRWX010000259.1:0-7699 GCA_045599905.1 Acutalibacteraceae bacterium | reverse complement strand
CACGCGGATTTCGGCGGTGAAGTGGAACGTATTTTGCAAATGGTCGACGGTGTTCTGCTGTTGGTGGACGCGTTTGAAGGTTGTATGCCGCAGACCCGGTTCGTTTTAAAAAAGGCGCTGTCTTTGGGCAAGCGCGCGGTCGTTATCATCAATAAGATTGACCGTCCCATGGCACGTCCGCACGAAGTTGTCGACGAGGTGCTGGACCTGTTTATCGAGTTGGGCGCGGATGATGATCAGATCGAATTCCCGGTCGTTTTTGCTTCGGCGCGTGACGGTTACGCGTCTTATTCGCCTGATATCCGCGGCGAAAATATGCAGCCGATCTTTGATGAGATCCTGAAAGAGATCGCGCCGCCGGAAGGCGATTCCGAAGAACCGCTGCAAATTTTGTTCTCTAATATTGAATATGATGAATATCTTGGCCGCATCGGTGTCGGGCGTGTAACGCGCGGCACGGTCAAGGCAGGTCAGACGGTGGCTCTTTGCCATAAGGACGGCACCAGTTCCAATGTAAAAATCGCCAAGATCTTTATGCAAAGCGGTTTGAAACGAGTGGAAACCGAAAGCGCATCGGTCGGCGATATTATTGAGGTATCGGGTCTGGCGGATCTTGAAATCGGTGAGACCGCCTGCCATCCGGAACACATTGATCCGCTGCCCTTTGTCAAGATCGATGAGCCGACACTTTCCATGAACTTTATGGTCAATAATTCGCCTTTCGCAGGTCAGGACGGTAAATTTGTCACCTCCCGTAATCTGCGTGACCGTCTGATGAAAGAAGTTATGACGAACGTCAGTCTGCGTGTTGAAGAAACCGAAAGTACCGATACGTTCAAGGTTTCGGGACGCGGTGAACTGCATCTGTCCATTCTGATCGAGACCATGCGCCGTCAGGGATATGAATTTCAAGTGTCACCGCCAACCGTTATCTATAAAAAGGATGAGGACGGTAAACTCCTGGAACCGATCGAGTTGCTGATGATCGAGGTGCCGGAAGAATACGTCGGTGTCGTGATGGAACGGCTCGGAACACGCAAGGCGGAAATCCGCAATATGGGGACCCGTGAAGGCGGTACCTCGCATCTGGAATTCCTGATCCCCGCGCGCGGCCTGCTGGGATATCGTTCCCAGTTCATGACCGATACCAACGGCAACGGCATCATGAATCACGTTTTCGACAGTTATCAGCCGTATAAGGGCGATATTGAACAGCGCAGCACCGGCTCGATCATTTCGTTCGAGCAGGGTGAAGCCACCGGGTACGGTCTGTTTAATACTCAAAGCCGCGGCCGTCTGTTTATTGGACCGGGCACGCCGGTTTATGAAGGCATGATCGTCGGTGAAAATCCGAAAAATGAGGATATCGTCTGCAACGTCTGCAAGAAAAAGCAGATGACCAATACCCGTGCCGCCGGTTCGGACGAAGCCCTGCGCCTTGTTCCGCCCTCCAAATTGAGTTTGGAACAGTCGCTGGAATTTATCCGGCAGGATGAGTACGTTGAAATCACTCCCAATAATATTCGTCTGCGCAAAAAGATCCTGAACAAGGAACAACGCATGAAATTTGAGGCAAGGAATCGCTGATGCGTTACGTTGCACTGGATTTGGAATGGGACAGCGGCTACTCGGTGCGCCATGAACGGTTTGTTAATCAGATTTTGCAGATCGGCGCGGTGAAAATGGACGAGCAGTTTCAGGTGATCGATTCTTTTGAAGCGACCATCCGTTCAGCCATCACCAAACGGGTTTCTGGTCGGTTTGCGCGTTTGACGGGGATCACCTCGCAGATCATGCGGGAGGGCATCCCGCCCGAAGAAGCGGTCCGCCGGTATAACGACTGGGTCGGGGAAGATACCGTCACCATGACGTGGAGCACGTCCGATTTATATGCCATCCTGGAAAATGAAAAGTACCTTTGGGGGGATACCCGTTTTAAGATTGACCGGTATCTTGATTTGCAGGGGTACATTCAAAATGAAATGAAACTGGCGGGGCATCCCTGTCAGTCGCAGATTTCGTTGGCTGACGCGGCGGCGTTTTTTGAAATTTCGACCGATGATTACGAATTGCATACCGCCCGTGATGACAGTCTGGTCTGCGTTGCGCTTTTGCAGAAGAATTATGTGCGCGAGCGGTTTGAACCGCTGATCCGTGATACCGCCAATGCCGAATTTTATGAACGGCTGACCTTCAAACCGTATTATCTGAATCGGTTGGATGATCCGCTGGTGGATCAGCAGGCGTTGGAATTAGAGTGTGAAAAATGCGGTTCGCGCATGAAACGAATCGCAAAATGGCGCTATCGCAACCGCTGGTTTACGGCAAAGTTTTATTGCCGGAACTGTGATGAAAAATTTATGGGCCGGGTTTGTTTCCGCAAAAACTTTGACGACGTTGTCGTGCGTCAGCGTGTAACGGAAATCCCCGTACCGACCGAACAGGAAGTTCAGAATGATCTGCAATCAGTGCCCGCGGAATTGCCGCAGTAACCGTACCGATACCGAAAATTTAACAGGATATTGCAAAATGCCTTTGCTGCCCCGTGCAGCAAGGGCTGCTTTGCATTTTTGGGAGGAGCCGTGCATCAGCGGTACACGCGGTTCCGGCACGGTCTTTTTCAGCGGATGCTCGCTGAAATGCGTTTTCTGTCAGAATGAGCGTATCAGTCATAACGGATACGGGAAAACCGTTTCGGTGGAACGGCTGGCGGATATTTTCCGGGAATTGGAAGCCAAAGGCGCGCATAATATCAACCTTGTCAATCCGACTCACTATGCCCACGCGATTTGCCGCGCGTTGGAAATCTACCGCCCGAATATTCCGATCGTTTATAATTCCGGGGGATACGATAAGCCGGAAACCCTTGAACAGATCGCGCCGTATATTGATATTTATCTGATGGATTACAAATATCGCGACGCAACACACGCTTTTGCGTACTCCGGTGCGGCGGATTATCCCGAAGTGGCCGAGCGGGCGATCCGCACCTGCTATCGCTTGCAGCCGGAATGCGTTTTTGACGATGCCGGTATTCTGCAAAAAGGGCTGATCGTACGGCATTTGATCCTGCCGCAGGCAACCCACGATGCCATTGCCGTTTTTGGATGGGTAAAGGAAAATACGCCGAACGCGTATTTCAGTATCATGAGTCAGTATCTGCCCGAAGGAGCGGCAAAACACATGAAACCCATTGATCGCCGGATCACCACGCGCGAATATGAAAAGGTACTGTCGGTGATTTGTGACAGCGGTTTTGAAAATTGCTATATGCAGCAGCGTTCCAGCGCCCGGGAGGAGTATATCCCGCCGTTTGATTTGTCGGGCGTATAATAATCGTGTTGATTTCGTAAATTTGTGTAAAACGCCGTCGTCCCGAATGGGACGGCGGTATTTTGCTTTTTGCCCGTTTCTATCGAATTATGTAAATAAATGTAATAATTAATGAGAATATAAGATAAAATTATGTAATATTATCGTTTTTTGCACAAAATGCTTGCATTCTGAAAAAGAACGTGGTAGAATATGGAACGAAACCAAAAAGGAGGTAAAATCAATGGAAAAGAGATTGAAAATTGTTGTTGCGGATGATTCGACCGAACTGGGTCAGAGCTGTGCCAAAGCACTGGGCAGTTACGGCATGGATGTTATGCTGTGTGAAAAGGACGGGCGCAGGGTGATCGAAAAAATCCGTACCGCGCATCCCGACGTGATTCTGGCGGACGTTTTTATGCCGAATCTGGATATACTGGGTGTTTTGGAAAACGTCCGGACGATGGACGCAAAGGACAAGCCGATGGTCATGGCAATGTCCAGTTTTGATAATCAGCGTCTGGAAAAAGAAACGCTGGAAGCCGGCGCAAGTTATTATTTTTTGAAGCCGTTTGATATCAACACCATGGCGGAACGCATCATCCAGCTTTCCGGCTGGCGCAATGAAGTATCGCCGGTCGTGATCCGGGATAACGTGGTGACCGATACCGATCTGGAACTGATGGTAACTGAAATTTTCCATCAAATCGGTGTGCCGGCGCATATCAAGGGATATCACTATCTGCGCGAGGCGATCTTGCTGTCGGTCAAAAACAGTGAATACATGAATTCGGTAACGAAAATCCTGTATCCGACGGTCGCAAAGAAACATAATACCACTTCGTCACGGGTGGAACGCGCCATCCGTCACGCGATCGAGGTCGCGTGGGACAGGGGCGATATCGACGTGTTGAATTCGTATTTCGGATATACGATCCAGAACGAACGCGGTAAACCGACCAATTCCGAGTTCATCGCCATGATCAGCGACAAATTAAGATTAAAACTGAAAATCAGTTAAACGAAAACGGCAGATCCTATGATCTGCTGTTTCCTTATATAAGATATCGTGGGAAATTTTTTGTCAATTACCATTGTTTAACGGTTGACATCGGCAAAAAAACAAGTTATAATAACAATAATAATCAGTAATAGGGGAAAATACTATGAAGATGCAGGGCAATTGCAATATGAATCATATTGCCGCGGACTGTCAGTCACGCGGTTTGGTTGTTCTGTCTGCTTTTGCCGCAGTGCGCTATTTTGCGTACTGCGTTTTTTATTATTCCTATTACGGTATCCGTAAGTATATTTTTATCGGAAGTCAGCAGACTGCGTAACAGCATTGAAACTTGATTCGTAGTTGCGGCTTCCTTTCGGGAAGTCGTTTTTTTATAAGTATGAAAGGAAATTGTTATGAACGATTTGGAACAGGCCCGTCGGCAAATCAGTGAAATTGATGCCGAAATGGCAAAATTATTTGAACAGCGCATGAACGCCTGCAAAACGGTTGCCGCCTATAAAAAAGAACGGGGTCTGCCGGTGCGGGATCCCGTGCGCGAAGCCGCCATGGCGGAACGTTATTGCGATTTTATTGAGGATCCGGTGATCGCGTCGTATTACGTCCGTTTTCTGAAAAATACGGTCGATCTGTCCTGCGATTTTCAGACGCGGCTTAATGAAGGAATGAAGGTCGCTTACTGCGGGGTAGAGGGTGCTTATGCGAATATTGCCGCACAACAGATGTTTCCCGCCGCGCGGCTGATCGCCTGCGATGATTTCGCGAAGGCCTACAACGGAACCGAAAACGGATTGTACGATTGCGTGGTTTTGCCGCTGGAAAACAGTTTCGCAGGTGAAGTGGGGCCGGTCATGGATCTGATCTTTTCCGGCGAACTATTTGTTAATCAGGTGACGGAACTTTCGGTCAGACATTGTCTGATGGTACGAAAAGGCACCGATTTGAAAGATATCAAAACGGTGATCAGTCATCCGCAGGCGCTGGAACAGTGTGCGGATTTTATCCGTAAAAACGGCCTTGAAACACAGTCTTATTTTAATACCGCGGCGGCGGCGAAATATATCAGCGAATGTGAAGACAACAGCATTGCCGCCATTGCTTCGGAAGAAACGGCAAAAATATTCGGTTTGGAAATAATCAGCAGTCAAATCAACGACAGCGGAAATAATACGACCCGATTTGCCGCGCTTTCCCGTGTCGCAAGCCGCTCTTCCGGTTCGGCGGTCCGGGAAAATGAGAATTTTATTTTGGTATTCACCGTTCAGAACCGCGCGGGTGCTTTGGCGCAGACGCTGAATATCATCGGCGCGCACGGCTATAATATGCGTACTTTGCGCAGCCGTCCAATGAAAGATCTGCAATGGAATTATTTCTTTTATATTGAAGCCGAGGGCAATATCAACACGCCGAACGGGCAGGATATGCTTCGTGAACTTTCGGCAATTTGCGCGCGGCTGAAACTGGTCGGTACGTATTATACCGATCATGCGCAGTAAGGGGGTACCGATATGATCATTCCCGTTTCTTGCAGTATGGGAAATTACGACATCGTTCTGGAAAACGGGGCGTTGAACCGGATCGGCATGTTGCTGGATCTGGATCGTAAAGTTCTGGTCGTCACCGATAGCGGTGTGCCGGCGCAATATGCCGAAACGGTTGCCGCCGCCTGCAAAACACCGGTCCTGGTGGTGATCGAGCAGGGCGAAGCCAGCAAATGCATGGATCAATTTGAACGTCTGCTGACCGAAATGCTGAATCATGATTTTGCCCGTAAGGATTGCGTGGTCGCGGTCGGCGGCGGTGTCATCGGGGATTTAAGCGGATTTGCCGCGTCCTGCTATATGCGCGGAATTGATTTTTATAATATCCCGACCACGTTGCTGTCGCAGGTGGATTCTTCTGTCGGCGGTAAAACGGCGGTCGATTTTATGGGCGTCAAGAATATTGTCGGTGCGTTTTATCCGCCGAAACGGGTCGTGATCGATCCCGAAACACTGCACACGCTGGATCGTCGGCAACTGCACGCCGGTCTGGCGGAAGCGATCAAAATGGCGGTCACCGGTGATGCCGCGCTGTTTGAACGGATCGAACGTTCGACAGATCTCGAAAATGATCTGCCGCAGATCATATCCGGTGCGTTAGCGGTCAAAAAATCGGTTGTGGAGCAGGATCCGCGGGAAAAGGGTTTGCGCCGTGTGCTGAATTTCGGGCATACACTCGGTCACGCGATCGAGAGCGCCGCCGAAGGTAAACTCCTGCACGGTGAATGCGTGGCGGCCGGAATGCTGCCGTTCTGCGGTGAAATGATCCGTGAACGCTTGAAAAACGTGTTGAAAAAATATGATCTGCCGACCGATATCGCGTTTCCGGACGACGCGCTGCTGCCGTATCTCATGCACGATAAAAAGAAAGAAACGGCGGCGATCACCACGGTCGTTTCGGATCAGATTGGCTCGTTCCGGTTCTGTGAAATGACACCGCAGGAAATTCTTTCAAGAGTAGGGGAAAGAACATGAAAAACACATTTGGACAATCCGTTTCGTTGACGTTGTTCGGGGAAAGCCACGGAAAAGCCGTCGGCGCGGTGCTGGACGGTCTGGCACCGGGGATAAAGGTCGATAACGAACGGATCGAACGGGAACTGGCACGCCGCCGTCCTTCTTCCGAACTGGACACGCCGCGCCGCGAAAATGACGCGTTTCAAATCGTCAGCGGTGTTTTTAACGGACAAACGACGGGAACACCGATTTGTATTATGATCTCCAATGAAAATACCAAAAGCAGTGACTATGAATACGGTGTGGCGCGTCCGTCCCACGCGGATTATGCCGCATTCTGCAAATATCACGGGTTTGAAGATTATCGCGGCGGCGGTCATTTTTCGGGACGTGTCACCGCGGCACTCGTGGCGGCAGGCGGTATATTATTACCGGCTTTGGAACAGTACGGAATCACGCTTTCGACCCACATTCTGCGCTGCGGCGACGCGGCGGACCGCCCCTTTGAAAACGTAAAAGAGGATATCGAATTTTTGAAAAAATCGGATTTCCCGACGCTGGACCCGACAAGTGCCGAAAAAATCAAAGAACGGATCTTGCAGGCACGGGAGGAACAGAACAGCGTCGGCGGCGTGACCCAGACTGCGGTCTGCGGTCTTCCCGCCGGTGTGGGGGAACCGTGGTTTGACAGCGTGGAAGGGTTGCTTTCCCACGCATTGTTCAGTCTTGGCGGAATCAAGGGGATCCAGTTCGGCACGGGCTTCGGTTTTACCGATCTGAAAGGCGATCAGGCTAACGATCCGTTCCGCATGAAAAACGGTACGGTCGTTACCGAAACCAATCACAACGGCGGTATCAACGGCGGCAT
>JAZRWX010000258.1:0-4021 GCA_045599905.1 Acutalibacteraceae bacterium | reverse complement strand
TTTATTTAGCGCCCTTATGGAGCGGATTACGTGGCTCGTACTCGCTACCTCCACCTTGGCAAGGTGGCGCTCTACCAGATGAGCTAAATCCGCATATTAATGGTGCCTCCGGTCGGAATCGAACCAACGACACGGGGATTTTCAGTCCCCTGCTCTACCAACTGAGCTACAGAGGCAAATGGCGACCTGGATGGGGTTCGAACCCACGACCTCTAGCGTGACAGGCTAGCGTTCTAACCAGCTGAACTACCAGGCCATAAACATGGTGGGAACAACAGGGCTCGAACCTGTGACCCCCTGCTTGTAAGGCAGGTGCTCTCCCAGCTGAGCTATGCTCCCTTCCACGCGCTGGCTTGCATCTTACTCACCGGCGACAAGATAGATATTACCATAAAACAAAGCGATTGTCAAGACTTTTTTTCATAATTTTTAAGTTTTTTTCAATTTTTTTATTTCTTCCGATGTGAAGACATAAGAAGATGAACAAAAATGACAATTCACGGTCGTTTCCGGCTCTTCTGACAGCCGATCCAGCTCCTCGTTTCCGAGACTTTTCAAAATCTGCGCGGTATGTTCACGCGAACAGTTGCAGCGATATTCCGGCGTTTCCGATGTAAGTATTTCCACCTCGAAACCGTCCAGTGCCTTACGAACAATCTCCTCAATGGTATTCCCCTCTTCCAACAGCGCCGTGACCGGCTTCATCTGCCCGATATTCTTTTCAAGATGAGCGATCACTTCCTCATATCCGTGTGCCGCCGGCAATAACTGGATCAGATACCCCCCTGCCGCTTTGACGGTCAGATCGGGATTGATCAGAACGCCTAACGCGCAAACCGTCGGGATCTGTTCGCTTGTGGCGTAATACGAAGCAATATCCTCGGCAATTTCACCGCTGTACAGCGGCACAAATCCGCTATACGGTTCTTTCATACCGAGATCCTTTAATACATACAGATTGCCCTCTGTACCGACAGCCCCGGAAACATCCAGCTTTCCATTCGGTTTCAACGGCAATTCCACCAGCGGGTTGGTCGCGTATCCACGTACATTTCCCTTTTCGTCAGCAACCGCATTCACCGTTCCGATCGGTCCATCACCCGAAATACGCAGGGTAATACTTTGTGCATCGCCTTTCAACGCGTTTCCCATCAGTGATGCCGCCGTCAGCAAACGTCCCAAAGCCGCTGTGACAACTGCGGAGCTTTTATGATATTCTTCTGCTTTTGCACAGATATCGGTACTGTCGATCGCCGTAGCGACTACCAATCCGTCCGACGTGATACAACGAATCAATTTTCCCATATTAAACCTTCCTCGTTACATAAACTGCCCGTTCGCTTTTTTCGTGAAGCGGATCGAACGAACAATCATCATAAACGGCTACCGTTTTCAAACCGGCCGCTGTCAGCGCGTCCCGCAATTCCTTTTCGGTATAGGCCCGTTCCGTAATGCTTTCACCAGTACGGATATACCGTCCGTCTTTTTCCGGAACAAAAAAATCCAGTTCCATATCCGTTATATGCGTTTCGGGGTCGTATTCATTACTCCAAACGCAATATACATCTTCCCCGTCCCGGATGAACACCTGATCGCCCAATACCTGCTCGTGCTTATACAGTGTATTGACGTCAAAAATAAACAGGCGGTCTTTTTCAAGAAACAGAGAAACTTTTGCCAGCGCCGCGCACAGTTCGGCATAATCGGTAATATGGTTCAGACTATCCATACAGCAGATCGCACCGTCCACCGTACCGTACAGATCCAATTCGGTGGCATTTTGGCAAAGATAAAGTACGTCCTGTCCTTCGTTCGCGCTGTTTTCACGGGCCACGGAAAGCATTTCCGGTGAAAGATCGACTCCGATGACGGATACGCCGTTTTTGGCAAAATAATTTGAAAATTTTCCGGTTCCGCAACACAAATCAAGCAGTAACGTCGGCATTCGATCATATTTCCCGAAAAGATCGCAAAGATGCACGGCACGTTGGGAATAGTCCGCGTCATTCATCAGTTCATCGTAAAATCCGGCAAAATCGTTATACATTATTCCGTCTCCTTTTTCGGCGGATGATTCAATTCTTTCAAAATGGAAATCTGTAATGGAACAGAAATAATAAAGGTCAGAATATCTGCCCACATCTGGGCCGATTCAAACCCGAACACGCCAAAATAGTGAGAAAGGATCAACACGAGCGGAATAAAGGTCAACCCCTGACGCGCGATGGAAAGCAAAGAGGCACGGAAACCTTTACCCATTGTCTGCATACTCATATTGCACATGACGATCCACGCATTCAGCGGGAACGAATAACACATATACCGAAACGCAGGGATTCCGTATTTCAATACATCCTGATCGTTGTTTTTGTTGAAAATATTGACCAGCGGTTCGGCAAAGAACGCACCGCATGCGGAAAGCACGACCAGGAAGAAAAACGAAAAGCAGACGCAAAACCAAAATGCCTCTTTAACACGTTTGTACTTTCCGGCACCGTAATTATATCCGCACACCGGCTGAAAGCCCTGACCGAAGCCGATCATCGTAGAATTCATAAACAAAATAATACGTGAGCAGATCGACATTGCGGTAATCGCCGCGTCACCGCCGATCCCTTTCGCAACGTGATTCAGCACGATCATTCCGACAGAGGCAATCCCCTGCCGGCAAAGCGAAGGCATACCGCCGTTCAGTAACTGACCGAAATAATACTTTTTCGGTTTAAAATTGACCGGGCGAATCTGAATGCCGCCGCTTTTCTTCATACAGATCAGTAACAGTATAAAACTGATGACTTGTCCGGTAACAGTCGCAATAGCGGCACCTTTAATGCCCCATTTGAACACAAGAATAAACAGCGGATCCAACCCGCAATTCAACACCGCACCCGACACGATACCGACCATGGCAAAAGAAGCGTTTCCCTGGAAACGCAGTTGATTATTCATTACCATCGTACCGCATTGGATCGGTGTACCAAGTAAAATGATTGCCAGATAATCGTGCGCATAGGCGTTGATCGTTTCGGTCGATCCCAGCAAAAACGCAAGTTGATCAACAAAGCACAATCCGACGATCATCAATACCGCGCCGGTCGCCACAGCAAGAAAAAAGCCGAAAGATGCCATTTCTTCCGATTCTTTTGTTTTTCCGGCACCCATGGATCGGGAAATATAATTTGCACTGCCCTGTCCGAAGAAAAATCCGATCGACTGGATCAGCGCCATCAGAGCGAACGCGACACCGACCGCTCCCGTGGCCTCCGTTTTGCCAAGCAGACTGACAAAATAAGTGTCTGCCATATTGTAAAACGTTGTGACCAACATACTTAATATAGTCGGTACCGCAAGGCGCAGAACCAACCCTTTGACCGGTGATTCCAGTAACTGTTGCTTTTTATCCGTAAAAATGCCCCCAAAACGGCCAAAACGGGTCGCGTTAACGACCCGTTTTCCGTGCTTATTGCTCCATGATCGAACGGAATTCGTCCCCGGAGATTTTCTCCTTTTCAAAGAGTTCTTTTGCAACGGCGTGCAGCTTGCCGATATTTTCTTTCAGCATTGTTTCACCGCGGTCATACGCCTCGGTCACAATGCGATGGATTTCATGATCAATACGGGAATTGACCGCTTCCGAGCAATTATCCACATGACCGTAATCACGGCCCAGAAAGACCTCGTCATTTGAATTACCGTACATGATCGGCCCCAATTCCGGACTCATGCCGTATTTAACGACCATATCACGTGCCAGTTTCGTTGCCCGTTCAATATCGTTGGAAGCGCCGGTGGAAATATCCTTACCGCACAAACTTTCGGCAATACGCCCACCCAACAGCATGACGATTTCCTCTTCCATTTCCTTTTTGTACTTTGAAAAATGATCTTCGCTCGGCAAAGAAACGGTAAGACCCAGCGCACGTCCGCGCGGAATCACCGTAATATAATGGATCTCATCCTGCGTAGGCAGTAAATGACCCAAAATAGCGTGACCGGCTTCATAAGTCGGATCGTAGCCATG
>JAZRWX010000257.1:0-4132 GCA_045599905.1 Acutalibacteraceae bacterium | reverse complement strand
GAAGTGATCGGGAAGATCCGTCGCGCGCAGGCGGCCGGTAAGCGCCACTTTATCATCGTTGTCGCCGAAGGCGTCGAGGGTGTCGGCGGTGCTGACGGACTGGCGGCGAAAATTATGGAAGAAACCGGCATTGATACCCGTGCAACGGTGTTGGGTCATGTTCAGCGCGGCGGCAATCCGACCGTTAGAGATCGTGTCATTGCGACCCAGATGGGTTATGAGGCGGTTCAACTGCTGAATCAGGGCATCGGCAACCGTGTCATGTGTTACCGGAACGGTGTTGTGGAAAATGAAGATATTTTTACGGCACTGAATATGAAAAAATCGCTGGATATGGATCTGTTGAAGATCGCGGAAATCACCTCGATCTGATCCGAAGTGCGTTAAACAGAACGGTGAACAGCCGTTCTGTTTTTTTATATCGTATTTCTTAACTAAAACTTGACAATTAACCGTTAAAATGATATAGTGATAATGTTCCATAAGAACGATAATATTTTTTCTCTTTTGTTTCTTTTGTACAATGCTTATCGGGACATATTTTTCAAAAAGGAACGTGTGTTATGAAGAAGATTTTTGCCTTGATACTGGTTATGTCAATGCTTTGCGGTTTGTTTGCGGCGTTGGGTACGCTGTCGGTTTCGGCAGATTCGTTTTACACGGCAGGCGTCGTGTGCGATATGGATCAGTCGGCGATCACGGCCACAAGCGACACAACGGTCGGAAACATCAATCTGAAAGCAATGTATGTTGCCCCGGCGGGATCTGATCTTGCGGATTATTATCAATGTGCCGGTTATATCACCGCCACATTGACTTATGACGGCAATAATAAGTGGATCGGTATGCAGTCGGGCGACGGCGTGCGGATTCAGTTGAACCATCCCCTCAACGCCCAGGAATTCCCGTCTTTTACGATGCGGCTGATGTTCAACTGCGGCGGTACGTTCTATGCTTTTAATCAGAATACGACGAATTACTGTCCGCGTAATGCCGCGCAGGATTTTACGCTGGGCGGCAACTTTGAAACGATCACTTTTGATACGGCACGCTTTGCCGATGATGACGGTTATGTGCGCGGTATTGTTTTTCAGTTGAAATCCGAACAGATCATTGCGCAGTTCTTTGCGGACAATCTTGTTCCGCTTTCGACTTCTTATACACCCGCTCCGGTCACCCCAATCGATGCCAACATCTACGGCGGCGTGATTTCCGGCGATTCTTCCGGTTTGGATATTTCTTTTACCGATCGTGATGCGTTCTCCGGCGCCGCGGTGGGTACGACCTATCACGCCTCCAATAACGTATACGTCAACGGTTCGGTCAATAACAATATTACCGCCGTTGTCAACGAAGATAAAACCATTCATATCAACTATGCCGCCAATGACGGCGACGTGCTTGCCATAGACGGACAGTTCGGTTCGGAATACGTCGGACCGGTCTCTTTCCGTTATAAAAACGGCGCATGGACAAGTGTGCTCAGCGGTATTGCTTCCGAACCCTTTATCTTTGAAACGCTGCTGAATAATCCTTCTTTTGAATCGGGGACCACACGCTGGGCACTCAGCGGAAAACCGAGTACCTGTTCCGACGTATTGCAGTCAACCGATGACGGTTATGCCGGAAAAGGAATGATGGTCAAGCACGTTTCGGGCAGTTCTGTCAGTTATAACGTGCGCACTTCCAGTAATATTACCGTTGCGGCCGGCGCGACTTATCAGATTCGCGCAAAAGTCCGTGTGACCGGAAACGTTAAACTGGGATGCAGTTTATACAGCAATGCAACTGCCGCTGTCTGTGACAGCATCGGTAATTACACAATCGCTAAAAACGGCAATACCGCGTATGAGCAGGTCAATTACCGGCTGACCGTTCCCGCCGGAACGACCAGCGTCAAACTGCAATTGGAGCAGACGTTCAGTACTTCCGCTGCAAGCGTAATTTATGACGAGATCGCGATGTACCGCCTTTTCGATGCCGGTGACGTTACCGGTGACGGCTTGGTGGACGTCCGCGACGTTGTCCGGCTGAAAAAGTATATTGCCGATTCCGAAAACGTGGACGTTTCTTCGCTGAACGCCACCGATATCAACCGCAGCGGTATGATCAATGCGATCGACACGGTCGAATTGAAGGGACTGATCCTTGAACGCGCTTCCGCCGCGTTGCTGGATCCGACGGTGGTCATCAACGAGCCGACCGGCACGGTGTATCCGTATCTGGATATTTGTAAGGACTTTATTACCACGCCGGGCGCGCTGGTCAAGAATTACAGAGCGAGCGTTTCCAATCCCAATAAACCCATTACGGTCGAATGGGAAACCGCTTCGGAAAACTATACCGATTTCACGGTCGAATATGCCGCGAACGCGGAATATACCAATGCTATCTGCGTGACTACTGCCGAAAAATCGGTTGATTTATATAACCTGTATAAGGGAACGAAATATTATGTCCGCGTGACCGCCCACGGCACGAACGGAAACGACTGCGTTGCCGAATCGACCTTTACCACGACGAATGAAGGACCGCGCGTCATGATGATCGACGGTCTTTACAATGTCCGTGACCTCGGCGGATATACCACGCCGAACGGTACGACCTTGCAGGGCAAGATGTTCCGCGGCAGTGAAATGAACGGTTCACATAATATCGCGCTTACCCCGGCAGGCGATGATTATATGAGCAACGTGCTCGGTATCAAGACCGATCTTGACCTGCGTGCCCCGTCCGACAGCGGCTATTGCTACGACAGCCCGATTTCGTCGGCAAATCTGCAATACGTTTCGATCGGCAACTACGGAAACGCCTTTACGCAGGGCGAACTGTTCCGTCAGATATTCTCCATGATGGGTTATGAATCCAACTATCCGTTCTATTTCCATTGCTGGGGCGGTGCCGACCGTACCGGAACTGTGGCGTTTTTAGTGAATGCACTGCTCGGTGTCGATGAAGAAACGCTGGTAAAGGATTACGAATTTACCAGTTATTCGATCTTCGGTATGCGTGATTCCACCGGCACGGAATATCCGTTCGCGGAATTCCTGGATCAGTTGAAATCGTATACCGGCGCAACGCTGGCGGAAAAAACCGAAAACTATATGCTTTCGATCGGCGTTACCGAAACCGAAATCTACAACATCCGCGCGATCATGCTGGGGAATCCAACCCACGTCGCGGTCAGCGCGCCTGCAACGTTTGACGCGGATAATGACGATGACTATTTCATCGCCGTCAGCGGCGGCGCAAGCGCGTCTTCCGTTACGATCAATAACGAAGCGGTCAACTATACCCAGACCGCTACCGGCGTTTCTATCGCCAAAGCGGATCTGCCGGAACTGTCAGACGGTGCCTCCGCCAACGGTATACTGACCCTTGCAAACGGAACTTCATATCCGTTTACTTTCCGTTACGTCAGTAACAAGTCGCTTGATCTGACCGATTATCTGTTTTCCGAAACGGGAACCGTCACGCTGAATTCTACCAATACGGTCGTCCAAAGCGTCGGTTCAGTCGGATACGGTAAAAACGTCCGTATGCACCTGCAATCGACAACTGGTACCAACGGTTATTTGCAGGCGTTTATCGGCAGTTACGGCATCTGCCTGCGCGGCGGAAGTTTCCGGATCTGGGCATTGGGACAAGGCGGTAGTTACACCGAAATTGGTCGCTGTGGCGAAACACTTCATGCTCCCGAATATGCTTTCGACGGCGGCGCGGATCTGTTGATGCGTGTCGACTGTGACGCGAACGGTGTCGTGCTGACCTGGTCGGTCATTAAAAACGACGTCACGCTTTACACCTACACTTATACGGTGGGCTCTGTGAACGAGCCCGGCTATTTCGGTCGCCGTATCAATGACGAGATCCCAAGCGCGGACGCAAAGGTCACGCTGCGGATCGACGGCAGTAATTCCGGCACTCCGCTCTTGGATATCACGACCGGTATCGGCAGTAATGAACCGCCGAAAGATTATGTTGAACTGAAAGATTATCTCACCTCTCAAACCGGCGTGATCACGCTGGATGCTCATAACAAAACCGTCAGCAGTAACGCCCCGATCGGCTATAATCAGAAAGTCCGTGTCGATTTGCAGACCACAACGATCCAAAACGGCAGACTTTGCGT
>JAZRWX010000256.1:0-1756 GCA_045599905.1 Acutalibacteraceae bacterium | reverse complement strand
ATCCGATGGGGTGGGACGCGTTCGGTTTGCCGACCGAAAATTTTGCCATAAAGAATCACATTCATCCTTCTGTCGTAACGGAAAATAACATCGCGAACTTTAAACGTCAACTTAAAATGCTTGGATTTTCTTTTGACTGGGATCGTGAAGTAAATACTACCGATCCGTCCTATTACAAGTGGACGCAGTGGATTTTCCTGCAACTGTTCAAAAAAGGTTTGGCTTATAAAAAGCAGATGTCTGTTAACTGGTGTACGTCCTGTAAATGTGTATTGGCGAACGAAGAGGTCGTCAACGGCGTTTGTGAGCGCTGCGGCAGTGAGGTCGTCCATAAGGAAAAAAGCCAGTGGATGCTGAAAATCACCGACTACGCTGAAAAATTACTGGACGGTCTGGACGAAGTTGATTTTATCGACCGCGTAAAGACCCAACAGCGCAACTGGATCGGTCGTTCGTACGGTACGCAGGTGCGTTTCAATACCAATATCGGTGATCCGTTCGAAATCTACACCACACGTGCCGATACTTTGTTCGGTGTTACCTACATGGTTATGTCGCCGGAACATCCGTTGCTTGAAAAATGGGCGGACAAAATCGAAAATATTGACGAAGTTCGTACCTATCAGGAAGCCGCGGCGAAAAAATCCGACTTTGAACGTACCGAACTTGCCAAGGATAAGACCGGTGTCCGTTTGCAGGGTGTTACCGCGATCAATCCCGTGAATGATACCGAAATTCCGATCTTTATTTCGGATTACGTTTTGATTTCTTACGGTACCGGTGCCATCATGGCCGTTCCGGGACACGATACCCGTGACTGGGAATTTGCGAAAAAATTTGATCTGCCGATCATTGAGGTCGTTGCCGGCGGTAACGTGGAAGAAGCCGCGTTTACCGATTGCGCGACCGGTGTTATGGTCAATTCCGGATTTTTGACCGGTCTTTCGGTCGAAGAAGCCAAAAAAGCCATTCAGGGCTGGCTGACCGAACGCGGAATCGGTGAAAAGAAAACGAATTATAAATTGCGTGACTGGGTATTCTCCCGTCAGCGCTATTGGGGCGAACCGATCCCGATCGTTTATTGCGAAAAGTGCGGCTACGTCCCGCTGGATGAAAGCGAACTGCCGTTGCTGTTGCCGAACGTTGATTCGTACGAGCCGACCGATACCGGTGAATCTCCGCTGGCTAAAATGACCGACTGGGTCAATACCACCTGTCCGCATTGCGGCGGTCACGCGGTGCGTGAAACCGATACCATGCCGCAGTGGGCTGGCTCTTCGTGGTACTTCCTGCGTTATTGTGATCCGCACAATAACGACGCACTCGCTTCGAAAGAAGCATTGGAATACTGGGCGCCGGTTGATTGGTATAACGGCGGTATGGAACATACGACTTTGCACTTGTTGTATAGCCGTTTCTGGCACCGCTTCCTGTATGATATCGGTGTTGTGCCGAATAAGGAACCGTATCAGAAACGTACCAGCCACGGTATGATTCTCGGTGAAAACGGGGAGAAGATGTCTAAATCGCGCGGTAACGTTGTCAATCCGGACGAAATCGTTCGTGATTTCGGTGCCGATACCATGCGTGTTTATGAAATGTTTATGGGCGACTTTGAAAAGGCGGCTCCTTGGAGCCAGTCTTCTATCAAGGGCAGTAAGCGTTTCCTGGATAAGATCTGGTCATTGCAGGATTGCGTGATCGACGGGGACGGCTATCGTAAAGAACTGGAAACTCCGTTCCATAAAACGATCCG
>JAZRWX010000255.1:0-3315 GCA_045599905.1 Acutalibacteraceae bacterium | reverse complement strand
TGGTTCGGGTGTTTCGGGATCGCTAAAAACGAATTCCGCATTTTCTTCGGCGCCGGTGGTCATTTGGGTATCAAATGAACTGTATTCCGGATCGGATTTTATATTGTTGCTCATTTTCCGGTTCCTCCTTACGCCCATCTTCTTCTGTCAAGAGAACGTACTGACAGAAACAGAAACGCCGCGATAATACTGATGAAATAGACCACATCTGAAACCGAGAACATTTTTTCGCTGAAACTGTCAAAAGCAGAGATAAACGCCGCTTTTTCCGCAATGGCAGAGAGCCAGCCGACCTTTATCAACGAGGCAAAGGTGGACATATAAAGCACGATGAAATTTACCACGATGGAAAGGATGGCGGCAATGACCGTGCTTTCAGTCAAGGAGGAAATAAACATCCCGATCGCGATCAAAGCGCCGCCCAGCAAAAGCATTCCGAGCAGCACATATACATAGGGAAGAATGTTGATCGAAACATAGGCAACAACGATAATTTCAAAAATGACTGTCGGCGCGAAACCCAATGCAAAAATCGCAAGTGCGGCGAAGAATTTGCCCATGACGATTGCCGACAACCGGACCGGACCTGTCAGCAGGGTCTGATCGACTTTCTGACGGCGATCTTCACTCATCAGCCGCATGGTGATAAACGGCATGGAAAATACGACGATGATCATCATGGCGGAAATGATCGAACCGACATCGGTCGCGCCGTAACTGTACATTTCTTTGAAATACAGTCCTAAAAAGAAATAATACGCCGCAAGATAGATATATCCGACGGGCGTGGTGAAATACGCCTTGAATTCCCGTTTGAATACTGCTGTCATTCCGTGTCACCCCTTTCGGCAGAGTCATCTTTTGAAACATTATTGGTCAGCAAAAACCGTGCTTCGTCGTTTCCGGCAGTGCCGGTCAGACGCAAAAACACCTGTTCCAGAGAAAGGTCGCTCGTGGTTAGAGAAAGCAGGGTATCATTCCGTGCGGCGGCACAGCGTGAAATTTTTCCGCGCAGATCGGTATGGGCGATCGGGATCACGCTGAAATCGTATGTACCCGGTTCAAAACTGCCAAGCGAATCAACGCTTTTAACTCCGTCGAGTTCCCGCAGGGCGGTAAGCATTTCGGTTTCATTACACTCGATCCTTGCGATCAATGCGTGACTTTCGGAAAGTTTTGCCGCCAAATTTTCCGGGGTGTCATCAGCAATGATCTGACCCCGGTTGATGATAATGACCCGGTGGCAGACTGCCTGGATTTCCGAAAGAATATGCGAAGACAGAATGATGGTGTGATTTTTCCCCAGCAGGGTAATCAGATTGCGGATCTCGATGATCTGCGTAGGATCCAGTCCAACCGTCGGCTCGTCCAGAATCAGCACATCAGGATTTCCAACCAGTGCCTGCGCAAAGCCGACTCGCTGCCGGTAACCTTTGGAAAGATTTTTGATAAGCCGTTTTTGCACGTGATCAATTTTTAACAGACGCATAATTTCATCGATATGCGCCTTTTTCGGGAACTTTACCCGTTTGAAATCATAAATGAAATTCAGATATTCCCGTACGGTCATATCCATATACAACGGCGGAAGTTCCGGTAAATATCCGATCCGCCGTTTGGCTTCAAGCGGATGTTCTACAATATCAAATCCGTCAATTTCCACTTTGCCCTGCATCAGGGAAAGGTATCCAGTCAGGATGTTCATGATGGTTGATTTGCCGGCACCGTTCGGTCCGAGAAAGCCGATCACTTCACCTTTTTCAATCGAAAAACTGACGTTATCGACAGCGAGATGAGTGCCGTACCGCTTGCTGAGTCCGACAACTTCTATCATTCATATTCCTCCCATATTATTTGCCAATAATATCGTCTTCATTTGGTCATCAATAATATCGGCAATCCACTGATGACCAATTTCGTTGGGGTGACAACCGTCAATGGTCATCGTACGGTAATCAAATCCCCCGGCATGATAAAGATCAATGACCGGAATTCCGTATTCATTGCCTGCCGCAAGAATAGCCGTCACATAATCCGAAAGCCGTTGACTGTTAAAATTCAACTGATCAGTCGGATGTTCGTTCGAAGTCTGGTACGTTGCGCCACCAAAATAGTTTCCTATTCCGTTATGTGGATATGGTGTCATCAGAAATGTGATATGGTCCGATCTGTTTTGAATGATATAACAGCAGATTTCTTTGAGGGCGTTAACGAAATAACTGTTATCTGTTTCATTGTCGGGCGGGATTATCGGTCGATCAGACCAGAAATAATCATTGGTTCCGCCGAAAACGAAAGCAACATCAGCGTCTAAAATCAAGGACATACGATCAACAAACGAGTTCCCTTCTTTTCGGCACGAACCCGCTTTCGCAAGCAGCGTTCCCGGAATTCCGTAGTTTTTCTCATTCCATCCGTATGCCGCACAAATAAGCGTTGAAAACCGTTTTGTCGGATCGGTCAGGCAACTGCCGAATGTAATACTGTCCCCCAAAAAAGCAGCTGTTTTCATCTGATTGCACCTGCTTGTCCAATAGGTTTTGGCAAATATTCGGTACAATTCCGCAAATCAGCAATACATGACATCTCCGCATACGTTTTTTCATTCACGGGGATGCCATCCCGTTTAATTTTTTCACGGGAAAGCCATTCTTTTTCACCATGCGTAAAAATACGTTCCTGCCCCTCGGCTTTGTCCGAATCACGCAGTTCCCGCATAAACGTGGAAAGACGATCTTCCAAATGCGTTTTGTCGCCGAACATACCGTAATCGACCGCCATAAAGAAGTGGCACAAATCGGAACGACCGGGTGTTTTTGAACAATAATTGGAGGTGACGCCATCGGAAAGAATTGCAGTACAAATTTCACAAAGCATCGCAAATCCATATCCTTTATATCCGGAAGTTACTTCTCCTGCGCCGCCCAACGGCAGAATACCGCCGCCGGTTTTAGCGATAATGTTTTGTAGTACACGAGTGGCATCGTTACAGGGCTGTCCTGTTTCATCCAACGCCCAGCCATCACGGATCGTACCTTCCCGTTTCGCGTAAACTTCTAATTTCCCGCGCGGAACGACCGTCGTCGCCGCGTCAAAGGTAAACGGGATTGGAGTGGCAGGCATGGAAAATGCAATCGGATTGGTACCCAACATCGCCTGCCGTCCGAAAGTCGGTACCATAATAGCTTCGGTATTGGTCATACAGATACCGATCAATCCTTCTTTCGCCGCCATGCGGGTATAATACCCAGCAATACCATAATGATTGGAATTTCGTACAGTAACCATACCGACGCCGGATTCTTTTGCCTTTTT
>JAZRWX010000254.1:0-3528 GCA_045599905.1 Acutalibacteraceae bacterium | reverse complement strand
GATTCCGGACAGCGTGACGAAAATCGGTGAATCGGCTTTTAACGGCTGTCAGATGATGCTGACACTGACGATCGGCAGCGGTGTTACCGAAATCGGGAATTGGGCTTTCGGAAAATGCGTCGGTTTATACAGTATTACGGTCGATCCGTCCAATCGTGTTTATCACAGCGACGGCAACTGCATCATTCAAACGGAAATGAAAACGCTGGTCTGCGGTTGTAAAGCAAGCGTTATTCCGGAAGACGGCAGTGTTACCGCAATCGGGAATTATGCTTTTTATGAATGCTGGGGCATGATTTCAATGACGATTCCAAATACCGTTACTTATATCGGTGAGGAAGCTTTTTATTGGTGTACGGGGTTGGAATCGCTGACAATCGGCAGTGGCGTCGAAACGATCGATGACCACGCGTTTTTCGGTTGTAAGCAGTTAACTGACGTTACCGTCCCGGACAGTGTTGTAAATATCGGCGAGGCGGTATTTGCCGCTTGTGACGGTTTGGTAAGTATGGCGGTGCAATCCGGCAACCGGGTCTATCACAGTGTCGGCAACTGTATAATAAAAACCGCGGCCAAAACGCTGGTCTGCGGCTGTAAAGCAAGTGTTATCCCGGAGGACGGCAGTGTTACCGCAATCGGGAATTCGGCTTTTATTGTTTGTGAGGAATTGACGGATATATCAATTCCGGACACGGTTTCCGCCATCGGTACTTCCGCGTTTGAACTTTGTCAAAAACTGACGGATATTTCGATTCCGGACAGTGTGGTTTCCATAAAGAATTTTGCGTTCTTTCGGAGCGGGATAACCGACGTTTATTATGGCGGAAGCATTGTTGACCGTAAATACATCACGGTCGGTAAAGAAAACGACGCGTTGAGTCTGGCGGTCTGGCATTACGCAAAACCCCATACACACGCTTACGAAAACGTCGTTACAAAAGCGACGTTAAGTAAGAACGGCAGGATCGTGCCGACCTGCGTGTGTGATGATGTGAAATCCGCGACGGTGATTTATAAACCGGCAACCTTTACGCTTTCAACCCCGGCTTACGCCTATAACGGCAAGGTCAGAACACCGACCGTTACCGTGAAAGATGCCGCCGGAAAAACGATTGCGGCAAGCAATTACACCGTTACTTATGCGAGCGGCAGAAAAGCCGTCGGCACGTATTCGGTCAAAATCACTTTCAAGGGGAATTACACCGGCACAAAAACACTTTCGTTCAAAATTTTGCCTGCCAAAGTCGCCGGACTGAAAGCCACCCAAACCGCTTCTTCCGTCAAACTGTCCTGGAACAAGTCGGCAGGGGCTAAAACATATAAAATTTATACTTATAACGCTTCCACCGAAACGTATACCAAAATCGGTTCGACCGCAAGCACGTCCTTTACAAAAACCGGTCTGCGATCCGGCAAGGTGTATACCTATTATGTACGCGCCTGCAACGGCAGTTACGGAAGCGCCGGTTTAACGAAAATCGTTACCGCAACGAAACCCGCCAAACCGAAAGTAACGGTTGTCCCCGGCAGCAGACGGGCCACGGTCAGTTGGAAAAAAGTTTCCGGCGCAACCGGATATCAGGTCTACTACTCTGCCGCAAAATCCGGCGGATACCGGAAAGTTGCCGCCACAGCGGCGTTGAAGGTTACCAAAAAATCCCTGAAAAGGGGCAGAACTTATTATTTCCTTGTCCGCGCGTATAAAAAGGTCGGCAGTACCTATTATTTCAGCGGCTGGGTGACCAAATCGGTAATCGTAAAGTAATTCTTTCAAAACAAAAAATCGACCGTAAGCAATTAGTGACAGTCTGACAAGGATGTTTTTCGGAATATGGATTTTGTACGGCAAAATCCGATGCTCGATATAGATGTGGACCAATCAGTATTTGCGGAGGCAATGTTATGAGTACAAAAAAGAAAATATCCATCATTATAATATCAATACTTGTACTTTGGCTAATTGTATGCGTAACTGACTTTATCAGAGTGCATAATTTTGAAAAACCTTTGTTTTGTATTGGAACAAACATTTCCGATGATGGATGTTCGGGCCATTATGTTGGCTTGGGATATTCTGTAGACATTGGAGGTAATTTCATGCCGGAAGATGAACTTTCGGGTGTTACTAAATTTACCTATAAGTTTTTTGGTATCCACATTGAGTCAGGTATAAAAGATTGACAAATCCCGGTTTGCCGAGTTAAAAAAATCCCACTAAAGAAGATAAATGCTTCTTCGGTGGGATTTTTTCTGTTTGAATACTTCCTTATGCACCCGTGACCTTGGCTTACGGTCGATTTTTATGTTACGGTATACACATTACAGCGGTTTTTTTGAAATCTGACCGCCTGCACGGGGATATTTCGGCGGCGTCGGCATCCGCTTTTCGGTGATAATAAAGGTGCGTTCCTCTTCACCGGTCAGCGTTTCTGAAGAAATTTTTGTCTTTCCGCCGCCCAAAAGAGCCAGCGCGGCCTTGGCGTTTTTGGCTTCCGTTTCACCGTTTTGTCCCTTCATGGCGACAAATACGCCGCCTTTTTTGACCAGCGGCATACAGTATTCGCTGAGTGTCGGCAATGCGGCGACCGCCCGGGCGCAGGCAATATCGAACTGTTCACGGAACAGGGGATTTTTTCCGGCTTCTTCGGCACGCAGATGTACGGTGTCGGCGCAAAGCCCCAACTCATCCAGCACCGTTTGCAGAAAGACCAGTCGCTTGTTCAGTCCGTCCAGCAGGGTGACTTTCAGATCGGGACGCGCGATCAGCAGGACCATACCGGGAAAACCGGCCCCCGTTCCCACGTCGATGACGCGCGCATTTTGCGGCACGTCAATGTGCTTGAAAAACAGCAGGCAATCTAAAAAGTGCTTATATAATATGTCGTTCGGTTCGGTAATGGCGGTCAGGTTCATTTTCTCGTTCCATTCCACCAGAAGATTGCCGTAAACGGTCAGCCGCTCTGTGATTTCATCGGTCAGCGTAACGCCGAAACCGGCGCAGACCGGCGCGATTTTTTCAAAGTCAAAGGAAATCATCATGCGCTCCTTACTGTTTGCCAAGCCAGATCAGCAAAACCGAAATATCGGCAGGGGAAACGCCCGAAATTCGGGAGGCCTGTCCGATATTGGTCGGCTTGACTTTGCCTAATTTTTCGGCGGCTTCCAACCGCAGACCGCGGATTGCGGAATAGTCCATATCATCGGGCAGCAGTTTCTTCTCCAAACGCAGCATTTCGTCGACCTGCGCTTGCTGTCGGCTGATATATCCTTCGTATTTGATCTCGATCTCGACCTTTTCCCGTACCGCTTTTTCAAGGTCGGGACGGTCGGTGTCGAAGGGCGCCAGCAGATCGTATCCCAACTGCGGCCGCTTGATCAAATCCGCCAGTCGGGTGCCGGTGGTCAGCGGCGTGGTACCGGCTTCTTCCAAAACGCGGTTGACGTCGTCACCCGGTGCGATAAAGACGTGGTTGACCCGTTCGATCTCCTGCTCTTTGGCGGCTTTGCGCGCCATACACGCGGCATAGG
>JAZRWX010000253.1:0-2311 GCA_045599905.1 Acutalibacteraceae bacterium | reverse complement strand
GGAAGAAAGCGGTAATGAATTTGCCGCTGCCGTCCGGCTCGTCGCCGCCCGAGAATCCGCCGGGAACAAAGATCATCTGAGAAGATTTGATTTCTTCCGCGAACTGTTCCACACTGCGGCGAATGCCGTCGGACGAAAGGTTATTGATGACCATGATCTTGGCACGGGCACCGGCGTCGGTGACCGCCTTGGCACTGTCAAATTCGCAGTTCGTGCCCGGGAACGCCGGGATCAGCACCTGCGGCTGCGCGGTTTTCACCGCCGGCGCCGGATAAGTGCTCGCCTCGAATTCAAAATTCTTCATCGGGGTTTTGCGGTCGGCGATATTGCAGGAATAAACCTTTTCCAGTTTATCTTCATAAACGCCGAGCAGTTCATCCAGATCGAACTTTTCCGCCCCGTAAACGATCTGTCCGGCATCGGTGACCGTACCGACCGTGTAATCGGCTTCAACGTCTTCGGTCACTTCCAGCAGGAATGTTCCGTAGCTGTAATTAAACAGGTCTTCCACCGGCATGGCAGGATCGAACGTAAAGCCCAGTCCGTTTCCGAACGCCATTTTCATGATCGCTTCCGCGATACCGCCGATGCCCGGCGTATAGCAGGAAACGGCTTTCCCGCCACGCAGCAGAGCAGTGACTTTGCGGAAAACTTTCAAAAGACTTTCGGTTTCCGGCAGACCGTTTTTATCATATTCCGGCATGAACAGGACGACACGGTTGCCCGCCTTTTTGAATTCGGGTGAAACGATGTCTTTTACCTTTTCGGTCGTGACCGCGAAGGAAACCAGTGTCGGCGGAACGTCGAGATCCTCGAACGAGCCGCTCATGGAATCCTTACCGCCGATCGACCCGATGCCGAGATTCATCTGCGCTTTGAAAGCGCCCAGCAGTGCCGCCAGCGGTTTGCCCCAGCGTTTGCCGTCCTTTCCGGGATGTTCAAAATATTCCTGGAAAGTGAGATATACGTCGTTGAATCCGGCGCCCGTCGCGATCAGTTTACAGACCGATTCGATCACGGCGAGATAAGCGCCGTGGTAGGGGCTTTGTTCGGTAATGAAAGGATTATAGCCCCACGACATCAGCGAGCAGTCGTCGGTGTGTTTCTTTTCAACCGAGATCTTCTGCACCATGGCCTGGATCGGAGTCAGCTGGTTTTTCCCGCCGAAAGGCATCAGCACCGTGCCGGCACCGATGGTGGAGTCAAAACGTTCGGAAAGACCGCGTTTAGAGCAGACGTTCAGATCCGCCGCCAGTTTGCGGTAATTTTCCGTGAATCCGCCGGTGATCTGCTTTTGCGGTACGGATGATTTCGCCGGTGCGATATCGATATGTTTATCCGCGCCGTTGGAATTCAGGAATTCACGGCTGATATCAACGATTTTTTTGCCGTTCCAGTTCATGACCAACCGCGGTTGAGCCCGAACAACGGCGACCGGGCAGGCTTGCAGGTTTTCGGCACCGGCCAGTTTCAGGAAAGCGTCAACATCCTTTTCCTCGACCACGACCGCCATACGCTCCTGCGACTCGCTGATAGCGAGTTCGGTACCGTCCAGTCCGTCATATTTTTTCGGTACGGCATTGAGGTCGATTTCCAGACCGTCCGCCAGTTCACCGATGGCGACCGAAACACCGCCTGCGCCGAAATCGTTACAGCGCTTAATCATGCGGCAGGCGTCACCGTTGCGGAACAGCCGCTGCAATTTGCGTTCTTCGGGCGCGTTACCTTTCTGCACTTCCGCACCGCAGGTTTCGACCGAGTGCGCGTTATGCGCCTTGGAAGAGCCGGTCGCGCCGCCGATACCGTCACGTCCCGTACTGCCGCCCAGCAGAATGACGACGTCACCGGGAGCGGGGACTTCACGACGCACGTTTTCCGCCGGTGTTGCGGCGATGACTGCGCCGATCTCCATCCGTTTCGCGGCATAACCGGGGTGGTAAATTTCATCCACGATACCGGTCGCCAGACCGATCTGGTTGCCGTAGGACGAATAACCCGCCGCCGCGGTGGTAACGATCTTACGCTGCGGCAGTTTGCCGGGAATGGTATCTTCCACCGGAACGGTCGGATCGGCCGCGCCGGTCACGCGCATGGCGCCGTAAACGTAACTTCTGCCCGAAAGCGGATCGCGGATCGCGCCGCCGATACAGGTCGCGGCACCGCCGAACGGTTCGATTTCGGTCGGGTGGTTGTGCGTTTCGTTTTTGAACAGCAGCAACCACAGTTCGGTCTTGCCGTCAACGTCTACGTTGATTTTCACCGTGCAGGCGTTGATCTCTTCGGATTCATCCAGTTTATCCAGTTTTCCGTG
>JAZRWX010000252.1:0-3687 GCA_045599905.1 Acutalibacteraceae bacterium | reverse complement strand
GATGATCAGATGCCCTTCGGTATAATGATCCAAACCGACGATAATGTTCAACATCGTGGTTTTTCGGCAGACGGAAGGACCGAGAATGGATACAAACTCACTTTTTCTGAATTGAAGATCAATTCCCTTCAACGCGCGTACAACACCGCCGCCGGCAGGATAATCTTTTGTAATTGCTTTTAATTCAAGCATAAAACGATGCCTCACTTTACAGAATGAAAACATTATAATGCCGCGGAAATATCATTGTCAATATCCGGCGGATGAATTAACATAATTTTTACAGTCGGTTAACAAAATATAAAGCAACCGGAAAACAGATTGGTCAATTATTTCCTTTACACCATTATAGCCGAAAAGATGTAAAATATTACCTCAGTCATGCAAATATATGGTTCGATCGTTTCGGTGCTTGTATACACTCAAAACAAGCCCGACACCAAGGAAAAGACAAAACAGCGAAGTGCCGCCTGCCGAGAAAAACGGAAGTGTAATACCGATGACCGGCAAGACCGAAAGACACATGCCGATATTGATACTCATCTGCGCAAAAATCATGGCAAAAAAGCCGACACAGATATATTTTCCGGCATTTTTTCGGCAGATACGCGCAGTGTGAATGCTTCTGAAACAAACGGCGATCAGCAAAATCACGACCGCCATACATCCGATCAGACCAAGTTCTTCACCAATACTGACAAAGATCATGTCATTGTGCCCTTCCGGCACGCCGCCGATCGAGGTCAGATCGCCTTTCAAAAATCCCTGCCCGGTCAAGCCGCCGTTCGCAAGCGCAATGCGCGCACGATACTGCTGGAAGCCAATGCCCTTGATATCGGCATCAATATCAAACATATTTATAATGCGGGCACGCTGATCCTCGTTCATTACCAGAAAATATATCACGGGAGACGCGGCGCCTGCAATTAAAAACGCTGTCAGAAAATATTTCCACGAAACCCCTGCCGCAAACATCATGCATAAAACCATTACTGCAAATACCAACGCCGTTCCGTCATCGCCTTGAAGATGGATCAGTACGACCGGGAAAGCACCGTGGACGCAGACCAGAAACAAAGTGCCGATTTTATTGATATTCTTTTTCACAGCACTTAAATGAGCGGAAAATGTGACAATAAAGCAGATTTTCAGCAATTCGGACGGCTGGAAAGTAGCCAAACCGAGATCCAGCCAGGCCTTATCGTCTGTACCCTCGGGTGCAAAACCGATAAAGAAAGTCAAAACGACCGGCACAACGCCCAATATCGCCAACAAGTACCAAAACTTGGTATACCGTTCAAAGTCGATCAGCGAGATAATAACGGCGGCAATAATCCCGGCGATCATCATACCGCCCTGCACAAGAACCGCACGGGCTGATCCGTCGTGATGCGTGGCGGAATATACCGCGACACAGCCGTAACCGGCACAGGCAACACACAATATAAAGAAAATTTTATCGGTTTCACGAATAAAATCGGCAATGCCGGAAAACAGTTTGCCCACCGGCTCACTTCCTTTCAAAACGGTTTGTAATTATTATATTAGAAACAACAACAATAATCAAGTCTTTTATGGAAAAATATTATCCTTTTGCCGTTGACACCCATAATGAAATATGATATAATTTTTATACATATATGGCTTGGGGGCGGTAATTATTTTCACGCAATTTCATTCTGAAAGTCCTGCTGAAACCGAACAGTTTGCCGCCGATTTTTCACAAACACTTTCGGGCGGGGAAATTATTGCGTTTCGCGGTCAGTTAGGTCACGGTAAAACTTGTTTTGTGCGTGGTCTTGCAAAAGGACTTGGCTGTAACGACACCGTTACCTCCCCGACCTTCGCTCTGGTCAATGTTTATGAAAGCGGAAGATTACCGCTTTATCATTTTGATATGTACCGTGTTTCCGGCTGGGAAGATTTATATTCGACCGGTTATTTTGATTATGCGGAATCGGGCGGTGTTCTTGCCGTGGAATGGAGCGAAAACATCGAAAACGCTCTGCCGGATGACGTGATCACGGTTACCATTACCCGTTCCGGCGATACTGCCCGGGATATTACTGTCGAACGGAGGGAAAAAGTATGAAAATTCTTTCTGTTGAATGTTCAGCCGGCCCCGCGTCCGCCGCTGTTTCGGAAAACGGCAGAATTTTGTCCTCCGCTTTTTGCAACGTCAAGTTGACCCATTCCCAGACTTTAATGCCGATGATCGAAAACGTGCTGAAAAATTCACTTTCCACTATAGCTGATATTGACGGTATCGCCGTCGCGGCAGGTCCCGGCTCTTTTACGGGGATCCGTATCGGGATCAGCGCCGTAAAAGGATTAGCCGCCGCGAAAAAAATCCCCTGCGTCGGTGTTTCCACGCTGGAAGCCATGGCATACGGCTATTTGAATCAAAACTGCATCGTCTGCCCCGTTATGGATGCGCGATGCAATCAGGTATACAATGCCCTTTTCCGTGTCGAAAACGGCGTTGTGACCCGTTTATGCGATGACCGTGCATTGATGTGCGACGAATTGGCTGACGAAATCAAAAAAACGGATTTTTCCCTGCCGATTTACATTATCGGTGACGGTGCCGATTTGTTCTACCCGTACGTCTGTGAATTACCGCAGACATATTCCGCCGATGAATTCCATCATTGGCAAAATGCCGTTCTTGTTGCGCTTTGCGCACAGAAGTATTTTGAAAACGATCGTATAATCCCGGCAGCTGATCTGCTGCCGGTTTATTTGCGTCTGCCTCAGGCGGAACGTGAACTAAAAAAGCGTCAGGAAGAAAGGAATACAACGTCATGAAAATTGCAGTCGGTTGTGATCACGGTGGCTTGCAACACAAAAACGCCATCGCTGAACACTTGAAAGAGCGCGGATTTGATGTCGAGGATTTCGGCATTCACGAATCCAAATCGGTCGATTATCCCGATATTGCCTATCCCCTTGCCAAAAGTGTTGCAAAAGGAGAATGCGATTTGGGAATTTTAGTTTGCGGAACCGGGATCGGTATGTCTTTGGCCGCCAATAAGGTTAAAGGGATCCGTGCCGCGGCTTGCAGCGAGCATTTTTCCGCGAAGTATACGCGACTGCATAACAATTCCAACATCCTTTGTCTCGGCGGTCGGGTCATCGGCGTCGGCACCGCGCTGGAACTTGTTGATTTATTTGTTGATACCGATTTTGAAGGCGGTCGCCATCAAAACCGTGTGGATAAAATCATTGCAATCGAAAACGATCGATAATATGGAGGAAATGTAAAATGAAACAGGAATCTAACAACGTATTTATCATGGATCATCCGCTGATCCAACACAAACTTGCCATTCTTCGTGATGAAACGACCGGAACGAAACAATTCCGTGAACTGGTCAGCGAAATTGCCATGTTGATGTGTTATGAATCCACCCGCGATCTTCCGCTGGCGGACGTTGACGTCAAAACACCGGTCGATATTGCGCACGCCAAAGTGCTTGCCGGCCGTAAAATGGCGATCGTTCCGATTCTGCGCGCAGGTCTCGGCATGGTTGACGGCGTACTGAATCTGATTCCGTCTGCCCGTGTCGGTCACATCGGAATGTACCGTGATCCAGACACCCACAAACCGGTCGATTATTACTGCAAAATGCCTGCCGATCTTGACGAAAGAGACGTTTTCCTGCTGGATCCGATGCTGGCGACCGG
>JAZRWX010000251.1:0-8168 GCA_045599905.1 Acutalibacteraceae bacterium | reverse complement strand
TGTCACACATCATTGTAACACATACAATTATTTATAAGCAGTATCATCCGCATACCGGTACCGTACAGACAAAACTGCCCCGATGCACAAGGCATCGGGGCAGTTCGTTTTAAGTATTAGTCTTCGGAGATCGCATCGACCGGGCAACCGGCGGCACAAGCACCGCAGGAGCAGCACTTATCGGCATCGATCTCGTAATGTTCAGCGCCTTCGGCGATCGCGTCGCAGGGGCAGCCGGCGGCACAAGCGCCGCAACTGATACAAGCATCGGAAATTTTGAAAGCCATGGTTTTCACACCTCCGTCCGAGCAAATCGGATTCAATATCCGTACCCTATTGTAACACATTTCGTCCAAAATGCAAGAAAAATTATTTTTTTCGACCGATCGGGCAAAACAGACCGGGTTTATTCCCCGTTATTGTTGTTCTGACGGCGGCGGGAAATCAGTTGAACGTCGTCACGTTTACACTTGGTCGGAGCCGCGTCATTCCCGTTGAATTTGACCATCAGGTTGCCCGAAATGGGGTTGGAATCGACCACCGTGCCGACCATGCCGGACATCTTGACCGTCGCGCCGACCGGCGGCGTAATGGTGGCAAGATACTCATACGAATTCTGTTCGTATTTTAAGCAACACATCAGTCTGCCGCAGCTGCCGGAAATGTTGGTCGGATTGATCGGCAGACCCTGCTCTTTCGCCATTTTGATCGACACCGGCTGAAAACCGTTCAGGAAGCGCCGGCAGCAGAACGGCTGACCGCAAACGCCCAGACCGCCCAGCATACGAGCCTTGTCACGGACACCGATCTGGCGCAGTTCGATACGGGTATGGAAATGCGAAGCCAGTTTTTTGACCAGTTCCCGGAAATCGACACGGCCGTCGGCGGTGAAGAAAAAGGTGATCTTTCCGCCGTCAAACGCATATTCAGCGCTGACAAGGTGCATATCCAGTTTCAGTTCGCACACCATTTTTTCGCAGATCGGCAATGCCTCTTTTTCCAGACGGCGGTTTTCTTCCAGCCGTTTCAGATCCTTTTCATCGGCGGCACGCACGACCCGTTTCAGCGGACTGACGATCTTATCATCCTCGACCTCGTGGACCGGTTCGGCGACCGTGCCGACACTCAACCCGTTGGCGGTTTCTACAATAACCTGTTCACCCACAGCGGCTTTTGCGGTTCCGGGATCAAAATAATATCCCCGACCGTCCGCTTTGAATTTTACGGTGATAATCTTTTTCATACAGGGAAAATTCCTTTCTAAATTTCGTTCTTTAACCGAACGGTATCACAAACCAGCGTGCTGAACAGCAGTGCCAGTTTCGCATTGGTTTTCAGGTAGGTTTCATAGGTGCAGATCCGCTCGTAAAAGCGGTTCAGCAGACGTGCTTTGGTCAGCATATCGCGATTTTTCCGCAACGCGCGCGCCGTTTCGATTTTCAGCGCCGCAAACAGCGCGTCGGTTCCGGCACGGTCTTTTTCAAAGGGCTTCAACAACCGCAAAAGTTCCCATTCGCCGCCCTCGTCCAGCAATTCGAGAAAACGCACGGCGGCCTCCGACGCGGGGTCACCCTTTTTCCCGTCCAGCAGTTCCAGCGCCCGACCGATGCGCCCGTCCGCCTGACGAAGCGCTTTTTCGATCTCCGCCGGCTGTGCCGGATGTTTTTCCCGGATATAATCGACCGACTGTTCGGTCTTCGGAATGCCCGGCGACAGGATCACACAGCGGGAAACGATCGTATCCAGCAGTGCCATTCTGGAAGACGCGATCAGCATAATGATCACGCCGGCAGGCGGTTCTTCCAGTATTTTCAGCAGAGCGTTCTGCGCCTGCTCGTTCATCCGCTCGGCACCGTCCACCCAGAACACGCGGCGTTCGGCGATATGCGCCTTGACGAAGACCTGCTGACGCAGTTCCCGGATCTGATCGACCGATATGCTTTTTTTGCCGCTTTCGGGCGCGACACAAACAAAATCCGGGTGCGTTCCGACCGACAGCAAATGACAACTGCGGCAGGTGTCGCAGGGCACGTCCCGTTCCGTACAAAGGGCCGCCGCCGTCAGAAAACGTGCCAGCGTATGACGTCCGATACCGGCCGCGCCTTCCAGTAAAATCGCGTGTGGGAAGCGCCCCGATCCGACCAGATTTTCGCAGGATATTTTCAGCCGGTCATTCCCGATCAATGGGAATTTCATAATACGTAACCGACCTTTTTCATGGCTTTGAAATAGGTTTTGCGTGCCAGGCGTTCCGCCGAATCGGCACCCTTATGATAAAGTTCTTCCAGATACGCCTTGTCGGCGATATAGCGGTTGAAAGATTCACGGATCGGATCCAGCGTATCGGCGACCGTTTCACCGACCGCCAGTTTGAAATCGCCGTAACCTTTTCCCTCAAATTCGCGTTCAACCTCGGCCTCGCTTTTACCGGTAACGGCGCTGTAAATGCCGATCAGATTGCTGACACCCGGTTTTTCCGGCGCGACACGAACACACGCGTCACTGTCGGTGACAGCGCGTTTGAATTTGCGAATAATGGTGTCGCGGTCGTCCAGCATACTGATGAATCCGTTGATGTTATCGTCCGATTTGGACATCTTTTTCGCGGGATCCTGCAACGACATTACACGCGCGCCGGTCTTTGGAATATAGGGCTCCGGCACCTTGAAAACGTCGCCGTAAATGCCGTTGAAACGGATCGCGATATCGCGGGCGATTTCAAGATGCTGTTTCTGATCCGCCCCGACCGGGACAAAATCCGGTTTATATAACAGAATATCCGCCGCCATCAGCACGGGATAGGTAAACAGACCCGCATTCACGTTATCGGCATGACGGGCGGATTTGTCCTTAAACTGGGTCATTCTGGAAAGTTCCCCGAATTGGGTATGGCAGGACAACAGCCAGCTTAACTGCGCGTGTTCCGGCACCTGCGACTGGATAAACAGTACCGATTTTTCCGGGTCCAGACCGATTGCCAGCAGCAACGCGAAAGCCTCGTAAATCTGGCGGCGCAGTTTTGCCGGTTCCTGACGGACCGTGATGGCATGAAGGTCCGCGATCGCGTAAACACATTCAAATTCATCCTGCATGGCGACCCAGTTTTTCAGCGCGCCGAGGTAATTTCCCAACGTCGGCGTACCGCTGGGCTGAATGCAGGAAAGCGCCCTTTTCTTTTCCGGAATAACCGCATTTTCACACATAGTATTCAAACATCCTTTCGGAGAACATGATAATCTATGATATTATATCATACCGTCAATGAAAATGCAACCGGAAAATCTTATCCGCTTTCGCATATTATACCGGAAACGGCAAGTTCCCCGCCGATAAAACTATTGACAAGTTATATATGGAATGTTATAATATATACGCATAAATATGAACGATAACATTTTTGTTTTTTTCGGAGGAGTTCGTATGAAATCACGCAAAACATTATTGATCCTTACCGCCGCGCTGGCGGTGCTGATGGTGATCGTCATTATCGTCACTTTTTTTGCCGTCGGCATTTTCAGCCCAATCAACATTGTCCAGAAAACGCAGAATGAGATCTATTTGAAGGATGGGTTTACACCGGGTGAAAATACCGTTTCGGAAGTTTACATTGACGAAACCGAGGGACTTACCTACGGTACCGGCTCCATGCAGTCGGACGACACGCTCGGCAAAACCGAAGATGCCGACAAGACCGACGACACCGATTCCGAAAATCAAAATTCCGACGAGCTCCCGGCATACGTCCTGGAAGATATCACCCGTACCAACCGCTATACGCTGAACGGTGAACTTTCCAACGCGATGGTCGAAGTTTCCGTCCTGAACGAAGGCAACCGCGTCCGTTTAAGCAAAAAACTCAAAGCGTTTATGGACGGCGGCGATTTCACGATTGGTTTCCTCGGCGGTTCCATTACCCAGGGCGCAAACGCCACCAGCGAGGCCGGACGATATGCCAACCTGACGACCGACTGGTTTGCCAAGACCTTCCCGCGTTCGTCCTTCACCCTGAAAAACGCCGGTATCGGCGCAACCGGTTCCTATATCGGTGTGCACCGTGAAGATACCCACCTGCTGAACGCCAAACCGGATATCGTATTCATCGAATACGCTGTCAACGATGATATCGGAAACGGCGTGCATGAAGCCGCCTATGAAAGCGCGATCCGCAAAGCGTGGAACAGTGCCAACAAACCTGCCATCATTCTGCTGACAAACGTCGCACGGGTGGACGGCACCAACGAATATACCTCCAACAAAGAAAGCAATCTGAAAACCGGTCGTTTTTACGATCTGCCGGTCCTTTCTCCGGGCGATGCCATTCTGCAAACCTGCAATAACGAAAGAATGGTACGGTGGTCCGAACTGATCACCGAAAGCGACGGCGTTCACCCCACGAATGCCGGTCACGACGTTCTGGCAAAGGTCATTGAGGCATACGTAGGCGACGTACTGCGCAAAACGGTTGCCGGAAAGATCAAGGGCAGTGAAAGCAATTTCAAAGATACCATGCTGGGCGACCGTTATAAAGACGCCATGCTGCTTTCCCCCGGCAACACCAAACCGACCGCCAGCAAGGGCTTTACCGCGTCGAAGGATACTTTACAGCACTTTGACGGCTACTGGAAAGCCACAAAGGCGAATTCTTCCGTTAAATTCAAAGTGACCGCGCAGAACATCGGTGTTCTGTTCTTAAAGGTCAGCGGCGCAAGCACAACCTACAAAACCGGTACCTTTGACGTTCTAATAGACGGTAAAAAGGTGAAATCTTTTGACACCACGGATGACCTTGAATATCCGAAAGGTGAAGAAGTACTTGCCGGTCTGAAATCCGCGGGTCACACCGTTGAGATCGTTGTAACAAGCGGTGAACTTTATTTGCAGGGAATCCTGCTTTCCTGATCGACCGATAAAAAACAGCAAAAGAGATCCTCCCGCAGGAGGATCTCTTTTTTATTACCGTATCACGCCGGTCACTGAAACATCATCTGCACGCCGTCAACAAATTCACCGACCGCTTTCACCAGTTTTGTGGAACCTTTGCTGACGTTTTTGTGGTCCTGCATCATTACTTTTCCGACCAGTATTGCCGCGGCACCGGCGACCATGCCCGCGCCGAGTCCTTTAACAAAAGATATACCGTTCTGCATTCACAACCCTCCTTCAAGGATATTATTACCCGCAAGCGCAAAAATAACCGACCCGCGAAAAACAAAAAAGCAGCGGATCAAAAATCCGCTGCCGAAATGCAGAAGCAATATTATTAACGGTCGCGAATAACGCGGGTCGGCTGTTCGTAACCGCGGATAACTTTGAATCTGCGGCGACGCAAATAGGTCAAAACACGCTGTTCCGCCGCGGCAAACTTATCCTCATGAAATACCGCCCACAGCGTGAAAACGATCATACCGAATTCCAATACACTTTTCAAAATCATCGTGACAGTCATGTTCATTCCTCCACCGAACATTTGTTCGTTTCTGTTTTTATTATACACATCCGTTTAGGTTTTGTCAACCCCTTTTTGCAAATTTATTATATTTTTTTCAATGTCCCGAAATACGGACAGAAACCGATTTTTTCATCTGCTGCCCATTTTTTGGGGCATAAAAAATCACCGTGCACCCGTGATGCCCGGTGATTAAAAACGTATTTTACTATTCGCTTACATCCTGTAACCGTATTTTTTGTTGGAATAATATCCCTTGCGGTAGGTGGCGCCTTTCTCGGTATTATTCAAGACCGCGCCCAACACCTTGCACCCGCTTTTTTCCAACTGCTCTTTAACTTCTATGGCGACCTTTCTGGGGATTTTTCCGTTGTTCACCACCAGAATGGCACCATCACAGAACGAGGCAATGACCGCAGCGTCAATAACGACACCCAGCGGCGGTGTATCGATAATAATATAATCATATTGCATTTTTAATTCTTCCAGTACTTCGGCAAAAACGCCGTTGCCGATCAATTCAACCGGATTGGGCGGAAAATGTCCCGAAAAAAGAACGTCAAACAAATCGTCCTGCGTGCGGCAGATAACGTCTTTGATATTTGCCAGACCCGAAAGCACTTCCGAAAGACCGTTGATATCCGCACTATGTGTATTTTTATTCAGCATGACCGATTTGCGCATATCCGCGTCGATCAGCAGCGTCCGTTTTCCGTATTCGGCAAGACTTTTGACCAGTTCGGTGGAAATTGTACTTTTTCCGTCGTTTTCCATGCAACTGGTCACAATGATGGTCTTAATATTCTTTCCGCAAAAAAACAGGTTGGCGCGAAGCGTTTTATAGGCCTCGTTACTGATATAATTATCCGCGGAAGACGTATTGAAATTGACCCGTCGTACAGAGCGGCCGCCATCTTCAAAATTGCCGTGATTAAATTGATCCGTATCCGAAACACGTTTAGACATATCGTTTATTGTTCCCACTTTCAAGATTATTTATCCGTATTACGCGCGGCGCGGTATTTTTTTGAATCAGAATAAGGAATCTCGGCCAATGTGCCGATATGCAGATAAGTCGAAATATCTTCTTCACCGTTGATTTTGTCATCGGTAACGTAAAAAATAAACAACACACCGATTGCACCGATAACACCCAATATCAAAAATATGATGATATTCCTCTTCATCGGGGAAACTACCCGATTGGGAGCACCGGCTCCGTCCACAACGATCAGTCTGGAAGCCTCTTCAATAACGCCGCCGTCAGCCGTAGTTTGTGTATTCATGATATCCGCTATTCGTTCTTTTGAAACCTCACAGATTTCCTCGGCGATCTTCTGGGACATTTCTTTGTCCGTAGTGGTGACGGTCAGGAAAATAATACGGGTTTTTTCGGGGGTTTCAAAGCCAATACATTTTTGCAATTTTTTGACCGAATAATCTTTCAATCCCAGGTTATTGATTACTTTCTGCAACACGTTCCGGCTTTGAATGATCTGCATATAGTCATAGGCCAGATACGTCGATGTGCTGATCTCGCTGGTGGAAGTACCCGTTTCTTTGTCATGCACCAGTAAAGTGGCCCGCGAGGAATAATGCGTTTTATAACTGATTTCAGTGTAAATTATGCCGGAAAGTACAAACGCCAAAACGATTGTGATCAGCAAAACAAAATGCCGGGAAAACTGAACCCACAGAATATGCTCATCGATTTGCCGGATATTAGCATCGCTATTTTTTGTTTCCATATTTCAAACTCCCGATAAGAATTCAAATTTATATTAGAATAACATATTTTTGCAGCAAAGTCAAGAAACGTCGTGCATAAATAATATAATATTTGTATGTGTTACAATGATGTGTGACAAAAGGGATAAAAAATAGTAGCGAATAGAGCGAACCTGTGTTAAGGTAGAGTTGTCGAGACAAAACCGAAAGGCAGGTCACCCTATTCGCTATGAATAAGATAACACAAGACATGCGGTTTAAGCAAGTGGTAATTGAATATTCTTTGAAAAATGGAGTAACAGCGGCAGCGATCCGTTACAAAACCAGCCGTCAGAACATCTACCGCTGGCGCAAAAAGTACGACGGAACGGTGCGCTCTCTGGCAGATGGTTCTCACCGACCGCACAGCCACCCAAATCAACACACAGAAGATGAGATCACTCTCGTGAAGAATATGCGCCGTCGAAACCCGCATGCGGGTTTGGTTGTCTTTTGGGTAAAGTTGCGTCAGCGTGGGTATACACGATCCATTTCCGGTCTCTACAAACTGCTATGCCGGATCGACGGAAAGCCTGTTAAACTGCCAAATCCCAAGTATATTCCAAAACCATACGAACAGATGCAATATCCCGGGCAACGAGTACAGATCGATGTGAAATTTGTGCCGGCGGTTTGCCTCACCGGTGAGGCAAAAGAAGAAAAGTTTTACCAATATACTTTCATCGATGAATATAGCCGTTTCCGGTATTTAGAGGCATTTAAGGAACACAGTACATACTCTTCTACGCAGTTTCTGAAGCATGTTGTGGAGAAGTTTCCGTATGCGATTGAGTGTGTGCAGACAGACAACGGCTTTGAGTTTACTAATGAAATGAGCAACGGCAAACAGAAACCGTTGACCATGTTTGAAAAGGCTTTGGCACAGCTCGGCATTCGGCACAAGAAGATCCGGGCATTCACGCCGAGACATAACGGCAAAGTGGAACGCTCTCAC